>JAITGW010000127.1 GCA_031280325.1 Oscillospiraceae bacterium | reverse complement strand
GTTCCCGTCGGCGAAACGGGGGAGATTGTCGTGCGCACGTCGCCCGGCGCGGTTCCCGGACTTGTCATCGAATATTATAATGATCCGGAGAACACCCAAAAGGTCTGGGAGGGCGGAATGTATCACACGGGGGACACAGCCTGGCGTGACGAGGAGGGGTATTACTGGTACGTCGGCCGCGTGGACGACCTTATCAAGTCCAGTGGGTATCGCATAGGGCCGTTCGAGATCGAGAGCGTGATTATGGAGCTCCCGTATGTACTGGAGTGCGGCGTGTCGGCCGCGCCGGACGAGATCCGCGGGCAGATCGTCAAGGCGAGTATTGTGCTGACAAAGGATTGCGGCAGAACGCCGGACGACGATCTCGCAAAGGAGATTCAGCTCTACGTCAAGGAGCATACCGCGCCGTACAAATACCCGCGCGTCGTCGTGTTTCGCGACGAGCTTCCGAAAACGGTAAGCGGAAAGATACAGCGCAAGCTGTTATAATGCGGAATAAACGGCGCGGTCTGTCGCGCTTTGCGGAAACTCAATGAAATAAACGCGCAACCGGCAAGGCATAAGTCGCTGCCGATTGCGCGTTTTCGCGTTTGATGGCTTTGACGGCAGCGATTTGAGCCATCGTTTAGTTTGCGCAATTTCGGCGCAGCCGGTCGTTTTTTTCGCGGGCGCTATGGACAAAAAGAACGGGCTATGTTAAACTTAAAACAATTGCTTCGACGATTTTCGATAGCGCGGTGCCCGCGCGGAGCCGGTATCATTATGAATTTGAGGAGAAATCATGGGAATTTTTGATGTGTTTGCGCTGCTTGGCGGTCTGGCTTTTTTTCTGTTTGGCATGAACGTCATGAGCGGCGGGCTCGAAAAACTCTCCGGAGGAAAGCTGGAGAAAAATCTGCGCACTGTGACCTCCGGAAAGCTGCGGGGATTTGCGCTTGGGCTCGGCGTTACGGCTGTCATCCAATCCTCCTCGGCTATGACCGTTATGCTCGTCGGTCTCGTCAACTCCGGAATTATGACGCTGCATCAAACGGTTTCCGTGGTCATGGGTACGAACATCGGAACAACCGTTACGGCGTGGCTGCTGTCGCTGGCGGGAATTACGAGCAAGAATTTTTTTATATCCCTGTTTAAGCCGGAAAATTTTTCGCCGATTCTGGCGTTTATCGGAATCGTTCTGCTGATGTTCGCGAAAAAACAGCGAAAGCGCGACGCGGGAACTATTCTAGTCGGCTTCGCGGTGCTTATGTTCGGCATGACAATTATGAAGGACTCTGTCGCCGGACTGTCGGGCAGCGAGAGTTTTAAAAACATCCTAACCGCGTTTTCCAATCCCATTTTGGGCATTCTCGTCGGAATGTTATTCACGGCCATTATCCAGTCATCCTCCGCGTCCGTCGGTCTTTTGCAGACATTTGCGGCAAGCGTCGGCGTCACCTATGGCGCGGCGATACCCATAATTATGGGGCAAAATATCGGTACGTGCATTACCGCGCTCATTTCCAGCATCGGAGTCACAAAAAACGCACGCCGCGTCGCGTTTGTTCACGTTTATTTCAATATTATCGGTACGCTCTTTTACTTCCTTTTGATTTACGGGTTTAATCTCATTTTCAAATTCTCATTTCTGACCGAAAACGTCAGCGCGTTCGGCGTCGCAATTATTCACAGCGTGTTTAACGTTACCGTCACCGCGCTGCTCATGCCGTTTTCCGCGCTGCTTGAAAAGCTCGCGATACTCACCGTGCCGATTAAGAACACCGATACGCGCACGATGGAGCTTCTTGACGACAGACTGCTTGCCACGCCGTCGTTTGCCCTTGCAAACTGCCGCGACCTTACCGTCCGCATGTGCGAAACCGCGGGCGACGCCGCCATGAGCGCAATTGATCTCATTGGCAAATATTCGCCCAAGGCGGCGGAGGGTCCGAGCGAGGCCGAAAAAATGCTTGATACCTATGAGGACAAGCTTGGGACATATCTCGTCAAGCTCTCTTCAAAGGAGCTTGCCACGGCTGATTCATGGGAGGTGTCGCGCCTGCTCCGCGCGATCGGAGATCTGGAGCGTATCGGCGACCACGCGGTCAACATTATCTTCAGCGCGCAGGAGCTTGCGGAGAAGAATATCGTCTTTTCAGAGCAGGGCACGCGTGACCTGAGCGTTCTCAACCGCGCGCTGGCGGATATCGTGATCCTGACCATGCGCGCGTTTTCCGCAAATGACCGCGCGCTGGCGCGGGAGGTAGAGCCGCTTGAACAGGTCATTGATTTGCTTGTCAAGGACGCGCGCCTGCGCCACATCGACAGGATTCAAAAAGGGCAGTGTAATATAGGGGCGGGATTTATCCTCACGGATATTCTCGTCAACCAGGAGCGTATAAGCGACCACTGTTCAAACATTGCCGTGGGGCTTATTCAGATGGAATCCGGCTCTATGGAGAGCCACCAATACCTCCTGCGGGAGCGCAGCGCGGACAACGCCGAATTTGTCGCAGCATTTGAGCGCTGCCGCGAAAAGTACGCGTTTGAATAGAACGCGGGGCTTTCGTTTTACAGTGAGCGCGGCGCACGCATTTTTTCGCCGCCGCCCCCGTCTGCCGCAACAGGCGGCAATGATTTTCGAAAAGGGGACACTTTTTGCGCAGTGCGGCTGCGAATGCGCAAAGCAATTAAGGCTGTGTTGCAGCTTGCGCCGCAGCGCGCTGTATTTGCGGCTGAGAGCCGCAGCGCCCAGACCGCGGCGACATTACCTGCGCAGCGTCCAAAACGCGGTGTTTAGGTGTGGACAAATAGCGCTGAGCATGTTATAATGGTGCCATGAGAAAAGCAACAGAAATAGCAGGGCGGGAATGCCCAAGCTGCGGAAAAACAGAACATCAGGTGATGGTGGGGAA
>JAITGW010000085.1 GCA_031280325.1 Oscillospiraceae bacterium | reverse complement strand
CGAACGCCGTGCAGCTGCACGAGACGCTGCCGAACTTTTATATGGAGCAGCCGCTGTACAAGGGCGAAGTCACGGACGAGACATTTGAGAACGCCGCGCATATGATCGAGGGCTCGTTCCACTCCCAGCACGAGCCGCATCTTCCGATTGAGCCGGACGTTGTTCAGGGATATTATGACACTGACGGACTGCTCACGCTCCAGTGCAAGGCGCAGTCGATCGCGAACTCAATTGACGAGGTTTCCATGGCGTGCGGACTGCCCAAGGATAAGCTGCGCATTATCATGAACCCCACAGGCGGCTCATTCGGCTATTCCTGCGCCGCGAACACGTTCGCGCTGGTGGCGACGGCGGTGCAAAACCTTGACATGCCGTGTACGCTGACGCTGTCATATGACGAGTTTAACCATATGTCCGGCAAGCGCAGCGCGACGTTCGCCAACGGTCGCCTCGCCTGCGATGAAAACGGCAGAATAATCGCCGCGGAATATGACGTGGCGCTTGACCACGGCGCTTACGCTGTTGTGGCTGGGCATATTTTCCACAACCTGCTCAGCGTGGCGTTCCACGGGCTGAATATCCCGAACGTCAAGGCGCTCGCCCGCGCGGGCGCAACGAACCATAACTTCAACATCGCCTATCGCGGCTTCGGTGCGCCGCAGATCTACACCACATCGGAATCGCTTGTCGATATGCTCGCCGAAAAGGCGGGGATAGATCCGTTTGACTTCCGTGTCATCAATCTGGCGAAGCCGGGCGATCTCACGATAAACTCCCGCCCGCTGTACGATTATGAATCATACAGCAGACTGCTGGATAAGTCAAAGCATGTATACAATGCGTATAAAAAAGAGGCGGAAGAGGGTAAAAAAGCCGGACGCAATGTCGGCGTTGGAATGAGCATGGGCGGCTTTCTCATCACGATAGGCATGTTCGACTCGTGTGAGGTTGCGCTGGAGCTTAATCCGGACGGCGGGATTACCCACTATAACACTTGGGAGGATGTCGGACAGGGCGGCGACATCGGAACGCTCACACACACGGTAAAAGCGCTTGCGCCGCTCGGGATACGCGCGGAGCAGGTTCGTCTTGTTATGAACGATTCCAAGACATGTCCGGATACGGGACTTGCGGCCGCTTCACGCTCCCACTATATGGCGGGCAACGCGACGCTTGACGCCGCGCAAAAGCTCATGGACGCGATGCGCAAGACCGACGGAACATATCGCACATACGATGAAATGGTTAACGAGGGAATTCCGACAAAGTACGTCGGCCACTATGACCAGGCGAACATCGGGCTTGAGCCGGGGCTTAACCCAAACACGGGCGAGGGCGAGAAGAACCCCACGTATATGTACTGTGTCAATTACGCGCTTGTCGAGGTTGACGTTGCCACCGGCAAAACCCAGGTCCTGCGTTATACCTGCGCGGCTGACGTTGGCACGATCGGCAACCGCCTCGCGGTTGAGGGACAGGGCTATGGCGGACTGTCGCACTCGATTGGCTTTGCGCTGTCGGAGAATTACGAAGCGGAGACGAAATACGGCAATATGGCGGCGTGCGGCGTGCCGACGATTGATATGATTCCGGACGATTTCAATCTCATATTTGTTGAGACGAAGCGCCCGGCGGGACCTCACGGCTCTTGCGGCTGTTCTGAGGTATTCCAATGCTCTAACCATATGGCGGTCATCAACGCGATCAACAACGCCTGCGGCGTGCGGATTTATTCGCTTCCCGCAACGCCAGATAAGGTCAAGGCGGGATATGAGGCACGGCAGCGCGGAGAGGATTTGACGCCGCCGAAATACTATCTCGGGTCGGAGCTTGACGAGGAGCTTGAGTATATACGGAATAATCCGATATAATCGGTAAAATGAGAATACCAGACCGTTAGGTCTGGTATTTTTTTTGCAAATGTGATATACTATCTGCAAAATTTAATTAAAAGGTATTAATCCATGCATGACATTATCATAATCGGCTCAGGTCCGGCGGGGCTGTCCGCCGGAATCACGGCGCGCGCCCGGGGGAAGGACGTTCTGCTTGTCTCAAACAACCGTGTTGACAGCGGGTTTTACAAGGCGCACCACATCGATAACTATCCCGGATTGCCCGGCGTGACCGGCGCGCAGCTTTCGGGGCACATGTTCGCCCACGCCACGGGCTCCGGCGTGAAAATTGTTTCGGGGCGCGTAACATCTGCGGCGGCGCAAAAAGGCGGATTCGCAGTGGGCTTTGGCGCGGAGGCGGCGCGGGGGAGAGCGCTGATTCTCGCCATAGGCGTCGTGCAATCACGGCTTTTCCCGGGCGAGGCGGAATTTTTGGGACGCGGAGTGTCATATTGCGCCACATGCGACGGAATGTTTTATCGAAGCCGGCGCGTCGCCGTTGTGGAGCTTTCTCCCGGCGCGGCGGCTGAGACGGAGCATCTGCGAAAAATCGGATGTGATGTGACAGTCGTGCGCACGGACAGAATCGAAATTCACGGTGCGAGCGCCGTTACCCATATCACGGCGGAGGGCGCCGGCATACCCTGCGACTGCGTATTTATACTGCGCGCGTCTGTCGCGCCGGCAACGCTTCTGCCCGGACTCGCGCTTGATGGCGCGCATATTGCGGTGTCGCGCGGGATGGAGACGAGTATTCCGGGCGTGTTTGCCTGCGGGGACTGTGCCGGCGCGCCGTATCAGGCCGCAAAAGCCGCCGGAGAGGGGCAAATCGCGGCGCTTGCCGCCGTAAAATACATTGACGAGGTTAGAATATGAGCAATTGCGTTGTGACTGCATCCCGGCTCATCGGTAAAAATATTCGCTCGCTGTCTGTGAGATGGGCGGAGAAGCCTCCGAAGCCGGGTCAGTTTGTAAATATACGCGCCGACGGCGCGTTTCTGCGCCGCCCCATCAGCGTCTGCGACTATTTTGACGGCACGCTCACCGTTGTGTTCGAGGTTCGGGGCGAGGGAACGCGGGCGCTGGCCCAGTGTGTTCCGGGACAGCTGTTGGATGTCCTGGGGCCGCTTGGGCAAGGCTTTCAGCTTCCGAAATCGGGCGATGTGCTTCTTGTCGGCGGAGGAGCAGGCAGCGCGCCGATGCTTTGCGCGGCAAAAGCGCTGAGTGGTCGCGCGTCTGTGATTCTCGGCTTTCGCGGTGCGGAGCATGTCGTGCTTGACCGCGAGATTGCCGATGCCGCGAGGGAGGTCTACATAACCACCAACGACGGAAGCCGGGGCTTCAAAGGCTTTCCGACGCTCCTGATGCCGGAGCTGCTTAAAAAGCCGTACGCCGCCGTGTTTGTTTGCGGACCGCGGCCGCTGATGAAAGCCGTTGCGCAGATTGCGAAAGACTTTGGTATTCCCTGTCAGGTCAGCCTGGAAGAAAGGATGGCGTGCGGCGTGGGCGCGTGTCTTGTCTGTGTGTGCAAAACTCGCGAAAACGGCGCTGAGACGATGAGGCGCATATGCTCCGACGGACCTGTGTTCGACGCTGCGGAGGTGATCTGGTAATGGCCGATTTGCGCGTTAGCTTCTGCGGGATAGAGTTCAAAAACCCCATACTCACCGCCTCGGGCACATTTGGATTTGGGCGAGAATACGCGAAATATTACGATTTGTCAGAGCTTGGCGGCGTCGGGCCCAAGGGTCTTACGCCGGTACCGCGCGCGGGGAATCCCACGCCGCGCGCCGCGGAGACGCAGTCCGGTATGCTGAACGCGATTGGGCTTCAGAATCCCGGGGTTGACGCCTTTATACGTGACGAGCTGCCATTTCTGCGCGCCTTTGACACGCGCGTCGTCGCAAATATTTCCGCGAACACCGCCGAGGAATACGGTGAAATGGCGGCGAAGCTGTCTGACGCGGGGGTTGATATAATCGAGGTCAATGTATCCTGCCCAAACGTCCGCGCCGGAGGAATGCAGTTCGGAGTTACGGCGGAGGGAATCTCCTCCGTAACGGCGCGGGCGAAGCAAAGCTCAAGCGTGCCCATTGTCGTGAAGCTCTCGCCGAACGTCACGGATATTGCCGAAATGGCGCGGGCGGCGGAAGGGGCCGGCGCGGACGGGCTGTCGCTCATAAACACGCTGCTGGGAATGCGGATCAATGTGAAAACGCGCCGCCCCGCGCTTGCGAACGTCACCGGCGGGCTGTCCGGTCCGGCGGTGTTTCCGGTTGCCGTGCGCATGATTTGGCAGGCTCGAAGCGCCGTCAGGCTTCCGATAATCGGCATGGGCGGCGTTTGCTCAGGCGAGGGGGCGGCCGAGCTTATGCTGGCGGGCGCATCGCTTGTCGCCGTCGGTACGGCGAGCTTTATTGATCCGATGGCACCGATAAAAATCCGCGACGGGCTGGGCAGATATATGGACGAAAACGGTTTCGCGACTCCCGCGCGGCTCACGGGGGCTGTGATCATATGACGGATATTTTGCTGATTCGCCACGCCGAGGCGGAGGGGAACTCCGCCCGCCGCATTCACGGAACGTATGACGCGCTGCTCACGACGAGGGGATACGGGCAGGTCGCCCTGCTTCGGCGCGCGCTGGAGAACGAGCGTATCGACGCGGTGTACGCGAGCGATCTCTTCCGCGCGCGGCGCACTGCGTCTGCCGCCGCCGCTCCGCGCGGACTTGATGTCGCGCTTGTGCCCGAACTGCGTGAGCGGGATTTCGGCGAATTTGAGGATCTGCCGTTTGCGGCGGCGCAAAAACGCATCGCTGACTGGGGCCTTTCCATGTGGAACCTGGATTCTCCCGGCGGCGAGCTGAGGGAGCGGGCGCGCGCGCGCTTTACGGACGCGCTCCGTCGTATCGCGCGTGAAAAAGATGGCGGCAGCGTCGCGGTGTTCGCCCACGGACACGTTATCGCGCTGTTTTTGTGCGAGCTTTTGGGAATCGCGCCGGGCGGCGGCGAAATTCCGCTCATCGGCAACACGAGCGTCACTCGCCTTGAGTATCGCGGCGGACGGTTTCATATCGTCTCAATGGGCGACGCGGCTCACTTGCCGCCGCCCGATTCATATGTAGAAAAACGCGGAAGACTAAAGCGGCTTCCCGGACAGGACAGCTTTAATATGGACGTTTTACCGCTAGGCGGCGGAACCTTTGCATCCTATCTCGGCGAAACAGAAACGGGGAGGCTATACCTTGCGCAAGGCGCGGACCACGGGCTGCTGTCGCGGATCGAGATGCTGCCGCAGTGGTCGGGACTCGGGCTAGGGATCCAGCTTGTGGGACAGGCGGCGTCGCATTTTCGCGCGGCGGGCCTGAACCATATGCGCATAATTGACCACGAAGGGGCGGAGACGTTTTTTGCCGACGCGGGATTCATGCACGGAGAAGGTTTTATGGAGCGGGCGGTGTCAGTTCCCGCGGAGGACGCGCGACTGGACAGTGTGCATGGCGAAAAATAGCGCGCCGGGCGGTTTTTTGCCCGCAAGCCGCGAGGAAATGATCGAGCGCGGCTGGTATTATTATGATTTTCTTGTCGTAACGGGCGACGCATATGTTGACCATTTCAGCTTTGGCGCGGCGGTAATCTCACGCGTGCTTGAGGCGGAGGGATATCGCGTCGGACTGCTTGCGCAGCCGGCCTGGCAGAGCGCGGAAGACTTTTCGGCGATGGGCAGACCGCGCTTCGGCGTTCTTGTCGGCGCGGGCAATCTCGATTCTATGGTCGCCCACTATACAGCGGCGAAAAAGCGGCGCAGCGAAGATTTTTACTCTCCCGGAAAGCAGTCGGGACTGCGCCCGGACAGGGCGGGGATAGTATACTGCCTGCGCGCGAGGGAGGCGTTTCCCGGTCTGCCGGTGATTCTTGGCGGACTGGAGGCGTCATTGCGCCGTTTTGCGCACTATGACTATTGGGATGACAAGATCCGGCGGAGCCAGCTGTTTGACGCGAAAGCGGATATTCTTGTCTACGGCATGGGAGAGAGAGCCACGCGCGAAATCGCAAGGCGGCTCTCATCCGGGGAGACGGCAGATTCGATTTGTGACGTGCGCGGCACGGCGGTGGCGCTTAAATCGGCGGAGGAGTGCCGTTTTCCGCATATTGAGTGCCCGTCGTTTGATCTTGTCTCGCGCGATAAGCGCGCTTACGCCGAGGCTGCGATGACGCAGTATGAAGAACACGACGCTGTTCGGGGGCACGCTGTGCTGCAGCTTCACGGAGACAGGCTTCTATGCGTGAATCCGCCTTCGCCTCAGCTGAGTGCGGCGGAATTTGACCGCGTAGCGGAGCTCCCTTACATGCGGACGTATCACCCGAAATACGGGCGGCTCGGCGGCGTTCCCGCGATTGAGGAGGTGCGGTTTTCACTCGTGCATAACCGCGGCTGCTTCGGAGCGTGTAATTTCTGCGCGCTGGCGTTCCACCAAGGGCGCACAATCGCGGTCAGGTCGCACGATTCGCTGCTGCGGGAGGCGCAAATACTGACGAGGCTGCCGGATTTCAAAGGATATATACACGACGTCGGCGGACCGACGGCGAACTTTCGCG
>JAITGW010000084.1 GCA_031280325.1 Oscillospiraceae bacterium | reverse complement strand
AATTGAACAGGTGGCTTAAGCCGGTCTTTTGTGTCTATTTTCTATTGACTATTTCATGAAAAATTTACGGGAGGAACGAAAATAAAAAAAGCGGCTTTAATAGAGGATACAAGTGTCGTGAAAAGCCCTGTTTAATATCAACGCACCCTTTTCGTATACAATCAAACGGTCAAACGCAAATTCAGCAACCGTTTGATTGTATCAAAATCGTGAGTATCAGGCACCTAAAGGTGTCCGCATATGCGGGCGGACGAATCGGAAAAGCCCGCTGCGGCGGGGTAAGAACGCCCCCGCGGCGCCAGCCGTAGGGGTTGGATGGGGAAATTGTATTAAACCGTATGATACCATTCTCTTTTTGCATTGTCAATGGTGTTCAGATATGATAAAATGCAAACAAATACAATGAAATACAGGTGACTGGGGGTATATTTATGTTCCAATTCTCGCCCGTGTCAGATCGGATCCAAAAAATCCGCAGCAAGCGTGACGTGTTTACAGGCGGCAAGCTCATGTCAATCAACTCCGAGCGCACAAAGCTCTACACAGACTATTACAAGGCGCACGAGAACGAATTTCCGATCCTAAAGCGCGCCGGCGCACTTAAAAACTGGTGCGAGATGCGGGAAATCAACGTCTTCGACGATGATATTTTCATAGGCACTCCCGGACCGGAGGAGCGGACGCTCTCGCCATATGTCGATTGGAGCTGCAACTGGCTTCCGAACCTCTTCACCGGAGATACGGAAACGTTCAAACGCGCGTGGCAGTCCGGCAAGGGCGTGTATATGAGCGATGAACAGCGCGAGGTTTTTCGTGAGGCGTATGACTACTGGAAGGATCGCAGCCTGTCGCGCATGGTCGAGGGCGCGCTGACCGACGATGTCTGGGACGCTTTCGGCAACGGCTGTATACTAAACTCCATGGGCAACGCCGATCAGCGCTTTAAGACCGTCTCCGGGATGCCGCAGGGTCACTATATTGCGGGCTTTGGCAAGGTTGTGAACATCGGCTTCGGCGCTGTGCGCGCGGACGCTATGGAGCGCATAAAAAAGCAGAGCGGCCGTGTTTTCGGCAAAATGGCGGACTCACACATGTTCTATTACTCGGTCGTGCGCGTATGCGACGGGGCGATCACGCTGGCAAAGCGCTTTGCCAAGGCTTGCCGCGACAAGGCGGAGGTCGTATCCGACAAAACACGCCGGGCAGAGCTTCAAAAAATGGCTGACTCGCTTGAGTGGATCATGGAAAAGCCCGTCCGCACTTATTGGGAAGGGCTTCAGGCAATCCTGCTCTATCAGCTTATGCTGTCGACGGACGCGCAGCAGCACGGAACGAGCATGGGCCGCGTCGATAAATACGTCGGCCACCTGCTTGACCGCGACCTTGAAACGGGCGAACTCACGCTTGATCAGGCGCAGGAGTATACGGACGCGTTCATCCTGCGCATTTCGGACGTGATCGTCCTTCCGTTTCTGGGCTTTAACAATGAGCAGATCATTGAGCTTAACGAGCGGGGCGAGAACGTATATTCCGCGATCTACAACGGACTTACGGCGACGGCGGGAATTGCCCTCACCATCGGCGGGCAGAAGCCGGACGGAACCGACGATTCCAATGCGGTCACGCGTTTACTGCTGCAAAGCTACGGACGCATGAAGCTGCCGGACCCGACTGTCGCGCTGCGCATTAACGTAAATACGCCGGAGGATATTTGGCGCGTCGGAATCGAATCGAGCAAGCTGTGCGGCGGAATTCCGCAGTTCAACAACGACGATGTGATTATCCCCGCGCTGCGCTCGATCGGATTTACGGAGGAGGACGCGTATAACTACTCTATCGTCGGCTGCGTCGAGCCTGCCGGAACCGGCAACGAGTGGCCAGCCTGCGGTATGACCGGCAGGGAATCGATCTGGAACATGATGGACGTGATCCAGCTTGTCGTCAACGGCGGTGTAAACCCGCGCACGGGAGTCACGGCGCTGCCCTGCAAGAAGCTGTACGAATATGAGAGCTTTGACGAGCTTTTAGAAACATTCAAGCTGCAAATGCAGTATGTACTCGACTGGAACGTGACGTATGCGAATATTTTTGAGCGTATGTACAGCCACTATTTCCCGTGTATATCGGCATCGGTCATGCTTGACGGATGCCTTGAAAAGGGCTTGGACGCCACGGCGGGCGGATGTAAATATAACCGCACCGGAATAACGGCGTGCGGCACGGCGAACATCGGCGATTCGCTCATGGCAATAAAGAAGCTCATTTTCGACGACAAAACAGTTGACGCGAGGCGGTTTTATGATGCGCTCCAGGCGAACTGGGTCGGGTATGAAAACCTGCGGGAGACGATAATCAACGACGTGCCTCACTATGGCAACGATATTGACGAGGTTGACGCGCTCTGCGCGTGGGGTCTTGGGCTGTTTGCGGACATCATGGCAAATGCGGAGGGGCCGCGCGGAAAATATTCCGGCGGAACATTCACTATGACGGCTCATATCTATATGGGCAAAATGCTCGGCGCGACGCCGGACGGACGGCTTGCCGAATCCCCGATTGCCGACGCGATCTCACCGCAGCAGGGGTATGACAAAAACGGGCCGACGGCGTATCTGCGCTCCGCCGCAAAGCTTCCGCATGTAAAGCTGACAAACGGCGACCAGCTGAATATCAAGTTTACGCCGACCGCAGTGGAGGGCGATCAGGGCGCTGAAAAGCTCTCAATGCTCATACAGTCATATTTTGCGCTTGGCGGAATGCAGGTGCAGTTTAACGTTGTGAGCACGGAGCAGCTCCACGCGGCGCAGGCGGATCCGGAGCAGTTTAAGAACCTCATTGTGCGCATCGCCGGATTCTCGACGTATTTTGTCACCCTCGCTCGCGACACACAGGATGATTTTATCCGCAGAAGCGAGCAGGCGATATAGTTTTTGCGCGGCGCCCTCCGCATTTTGTGTGGAAAGCCGCGCTTCGCAGGCGGTGGAATTTTGGCGGCTTTTCACAGTTCGTTTTTGTTTGCGCCCGCTTCTCCGCGATTTTTCGGGAGTTACTGGTGCGGCAAGGAAGCTTAGGATACAAGAGCAGAACGGCGACCGTCGCCGCTTTTGCCCGGCATTTTGCCGGATGTCCGGCAGAACTCTCTTTCATTTT
>JAITGW010000051.1 GCA_031280325.1 Oscillospiraceae bacterium | reverse complement strand
GAAGCCCTCCGCGCGCGCGCGCGGAGGGCTTCTGCCGCTTTCGCTTGTCGATCTCGACATTGTGAACCCGTACTTTCGCTCCCGCGAGAAGCGGGACGAGCTGACCGCGCTGGGCGTCTCTGTCTACGGCGGAGTGTACGGCAAGGGCTCCGCCGCGGAGATACCGGAGCTCGCCGCAAACGTGCGCGCTCCGCTGGAAAATCCGAATATGTCCGTCATAATCGACGCGGGCGGCAATGATTCCGGCGCAAACGTGCTGAATCAATTCGCGAAATACTTTACGCCGGAGCGGACAACCGTTGTGTCCGTTGTGAATTTCTCCCGGTTTGAGACGCGGGATGTCCCTGCGGCGGCGGAGCAAATACACATGATCGAACGCATCACGGGACTGACTGTCGATTATATCGTGGGCAACACCCATCTGCTGCGCGAAACCACTCCCGAAACTCTCCTGCGCGGACACGGGCTTGCGCTGTCGCTTTCGGCAAGCCTGGATAAGCCGCTTTACTGCGAGACTTATCCTCCTTTCATCGAGCTTGACGCGAACCTTGCCGCTACTCTTTGCCGTCCGTTCCCCGTCGGGATGTTCATGCGCGAGAGCTGGCACGATATTTAAGATTGACGGCAATCAGGAAACAACGCGCAATACCGGCACCGCGCCGTTTTAATAAGTAAACTTTAGTCAAAGGAGAATACATATGCCGAAATTTCTGGTCGAATTCGACGAAGACGTTTGCAAGGGCTGCGAGCTGTGCCGCTCTGTCTGTCCGAAAAACGTCATTGAGATGAGCTCAAAAATCAATGCCAAGGGCTATTCCCCCGCGTCGTTTGCCCTCCCTGACGACTGCATTGGCTGCCAATCCTGCGCGCTGGTCTGTCCCGACGGAGCCATTTCTATCTATAAGGAGGGCAATTAGTATGTCGAATCCCGTTGAAAAGGTCCTCATGAAAGGCAACGAAGCCTTTGCGGAGGCTGCGATACGCGGCGGGGCGAACTTCTATTTCGGCTACCCGATCACGCCACAGAGCGAGATTCCGGAATTCATGTCGCGGGAGCTGCCAAAGCGCGGCGGCGTATTTCTACAGGCGGAGAGTGAGCTTGGCGCGATCAATATGGCTTACGGCGCGGGCGCCGCCGGCGGCGCCGTGTTTATCTCCAGCTCCTCACCCGGAATTGCGCTCATGCAGGAGGGAATGAGCTTTCTGTGCTCGGCTGAAGTCCCGCTCGTCGCCCTCAATGTTTCTCGCGGCGGTCCGGGGATCGGAGGAATCCAACCCGGTCAGGCGGATTATTTCCAGGCGACGCGCGGCGGCGGCAACGGTGACTATCGTATTCCCGTATTCGCGCCCGCATCGATTCAGGAAGCCGTTGATATGCTCTATGAAGCCGTTGATCTTGCTAAAACATGGCAAAACCCGGTCATGGTTTTTGCAGACGGAATCATGGGGCAGATGATGGAGCCTGTCGCTCTGCCGCAGCAGCGTCCATTTACGGACTCAAAGGATATCCGCGCCGAAAAGCCCTGGGCTGTAACTGGTTACGGCAATGACGACGCCAATAAAAACGTCGTTAAATCCCTGCGTATGCAGCCGGACGACCTTGAGCGCCACGTTGAATATCTGTTCGAGAAGTATCGCCGCGCCGAAAAGGAGCTGTGCCGCGCCGAAACGCACGATGTTGAGGAGGCTGATCTTGTCCTCGTCGCGTTCGGCACTGTCGCCCGCATCACGCGGGAGGCTGTAGAGATCCTCGCCTGGCGCGGAATAAAGGCGGGACTCATCCGCCCGATCTCGCTGTGGCCGTTCCCGCACGGCGCGTTTGACAAAATCGGCGCGCGGACAAGGGTCGTCATTTCCGCCGAGCTGTCAATGGGACAGATGATTGAGGATGTGCGGCTTGCCGTCGGCAAGCGCATTCCCGTCGAGCTTATCCATCGCACCGGCGGCATGATTCCAACGTCACTTGAAATCGCCGACCGCGCCGAGAAAATATATGGGGAGGTCAAATAGATGAGGACTCCTGTTTTTGAGTATACAAAGGGCATGTGCCGCGTTGACACGAGCTATTGCCCCGGCTGCACCCATGGAATTGCCCACCGTCTGATCACCGAAACGCTGTTTGAAATGGAGCTCATCGGCGAGACAATCGGCGTCGCGCCGATCGGGTGCAGCGTTCAGGCGCACAAGTTCATGAACATCGACATGTGCGAATCCGCGCATGGGCGCGCTCCCGCCGTCGCCTCGGGAATCCGGCGCGTCCACCCGGACAAGGTGGTGTTCACATATCAGGGCGACGGCGATCTTGCCTCGATCGGCACGGCGGAGATCGTACACGCGGCGGCGCGCGGCGAGAAGTTCACGACGTTCTTTATAAACAACTGCATTTACGGCATGACGGGCGGTCAGATGGCGCCGACGACGCTGCTTGGTCAGCGCTCCACCACAAGTCAGGACGGCAGAAGGCGTGAGCAGGCGGGCGCACCGATCCGCGTTTCGGAGCTGATATCGACGCTCGACGGCGCGGTGTACGTTGAGCGCGTTGCGCTGGACACCCCGGCGCACATCCGCAAGGCAAAGCAGGCGGTCAAAAAAGCAATCGAATATCAGCGCGCGGGACTGGGGTTTACATTTGTTGAGTTTCTGTCCACGTGCCCGACAAACTGGGGCGTCACTCCGTCGAACGCCATGAAATGGCTCGCGGACAATATGATCACATACTATCCCCTTGGCGTACTGCGCACGCCGGAGGTGGCAAAATGAGCGCTGCAAAGCTGTTTTTCGCCGGAAGCGGCGGTCAGGGCATTATCCTGATGGGTCAAATGGTCACTTACGCCGCAATGTTTGAGGGCAAGAACACGACGTATTACCCCTCATACGGTCCCGAAATGCGCGGCGGCACCGCGAATTGCACAGTCATCGTTTCAGATCGCGAGGTCGCCTCGCCGATTATTTACGAGACCGACTGCCTGATTGCCATGAATCTGCCCTCCCTGCTGAAGTTTGAATCCATGGTCAAGCCCGGCGGCGTGTTGCTTGTCAACACGTCGATCATTGACGCAAAGCCCGCGCGCACGGACATTCGCGTACTTGAGGTTCCGACAACTGAGCTGTCGCGGGAGCTGGGTAATCCCCGGGGCGCGAACATGATTATGCTCGGCGCGGCAATCCGCGCAACCGGCGTCGTGAACCAAGCCGCGATAGAGCGCGTCATGCGCGAAAAGGCGTTCACCGGCAAAAAAGCGGAGACAATTCCCGCGAACATAAAATGTTTTGAATATTTCAAGGTATAGGAGCGAACCGACATGACTTATGATTTTCCCGTGATCAAAACCACAAATCCCAAGGCGAAGCCGGATCCAAGCACCCTGAAATTCGGCAAAACGTTTACCGACCATATGTTTGTCATGGATTATGAAACCGGCAAGGGCTGGCACAACGGTCAAATCATCCCCTACGGTCCTCTGTCAATCGACCCCGCGGCGAGTGCATTGCACTATGGGCAGGAGATGTTTGAGGGACTGAAGGCATACCGCACGCCGGACGGGCGCGTCCTGCTGTTCCGCCCCTATAAAAACGCGGAACGCACGCGCGCCACGAACGAGCGCATGTGCATACCGGATATTGACCCGGAGCTTTTTGTCGGCGCCATTAAGGCGCTTGTCAAGGTCGAGCGGGACTGGATTCCCAAAAAAGAGGGTACGAGCTTATATATCCGTCCGTTTATCTTTGCCGACGAGCCGTTTCTCGGCGTTCACGCCGCCGATCACTATAAGTTTATAGTCATTTGCTCCCCCACCGGCCCGTATTATGACACTCCGGGCGGGCAGCTTGCCGCTACGAGCATTTTTGTTGAGGAGACATATGTCCGCGCGGTTCAGGGCGGAACGGGCTTCGCCAAAGTCGCGGGGAACTACGCCGCAAGCCTGAAAGCACAGAAAGCGGCAAGCGAAAGAGGCTGCGAGCAGGTGCTGTGGACGGACGCGATCGAGCATAAATACGTCGAGGAAATCGGCACGTCCAACGCGTTTTTCGTTATCGACGGCGAGGTTATCACAGCCCCTCTGCTCGGCACAATTCTGCCCGGCGTGACGCGCGCGTCGGTCATCGAGCTGCT
>JAITGW010000183.1 GCA_031280325.1 Oscillospiraceae bacterium | reverse complement strand
TTTGAAAAGCTTGCGCTGCCCTCCGGTAAAAAGACAAAAACAGGATACGCCACAGGCGCTGATGTGCTTGACGCGCTGGAGGACAAAAATCCGATAATCACCGCAGTCAAGGAATATCGCGAGGTAACAAAGCTCAAATCAACTTACGCTGACGGACTTGTAAAGGTCATCGAGCCCGACGGACGCATACGCTCGTCCTTCCAGATGACCGCGACGGAGACGGGGCGGCTCTCCTCGACAGAGCCGAATTTGCAGAACATCCCCGTGCGGCGGCCGCTGGGCGCGCGGCTGCGATCTATGTTCGTCGCGGAGGAGGGAAACGTTCTTGTTGACGCGGACTATTCGCAGATAGAGCTGCGGCTGCTGGCGCACATCGCGCAGGATTCCGAGATGATTGCCGCGTTTAATTCGGGCGAGGATTTCCACACGTATACGGCGGCGCGCGTGTTCGGGCTTACGCCCATTGAGGTTACGCCGACACTGCGCTCCCGCGCCAAAGCGGTGAATTTCGGCGTAGTTTACGGAATTTCCGCGTTCTCTCTCTCGAAAGACATCGGAACGACCGTGGCGCAGGCAAAGGAGTATATGGACAGCTATTTCGCGCGGTTTTCCGGCGTGAGGGCGTATATGGCGGATGTTGTCGAGCGCGCGCGGCGAGACGGATTTGTCACAACGCTGTTCGGGCGGAGGCGATACCTGCCGGAGCTGCGATCCTCCGATCACAACGTCCGCGCGTTCGGAGAGCGCGTTGCGCTGAACATGCCGATACAGGGCACGGCTGCCGATATTATGAAAATCGCCATGATAAACACGTGCCGCGCGCTGGAGGAAATTCCCGGCGCGAGACTGATACTTCAGGTTCACGACGAGCTTATCGTAGAGTGCCGAGAGGAGGATTCCGCGCGCGCTGCGAAGGTTTTGCGCGCCGGGATGGAGGGCGCCGCGAGTCTGAGCGTCCCGCTGACTGCCGAAGCCGCCGTCGGCAAAAGCTGGGCGGAATGCAAATAGAGGCGCGAAGTGGCAAAGATGATGCTTGCAATTAGGCGGGGGACAGAGGCTGACCTTGCCGATATATCCGCAATCGAGCGGGAAGCGATCTGTCCTCCGTGGAGCGACGGAACGCTCTTGCGGAGCATTTACAGCGAGAGCGGAGAGTGTTTTGTCGCGGACGAATCCGGCTGGGTAGTAGGCTTTGCGTTCGTGTCTGTATCGGAATTTGAGGCGGAGCTGCTGCAAATTGCGGTTGATTCCACGGAGCGCCGGCGCGGCGTTGGCGCGGAACTGCTTCAGTGGACGCTGCGCAGCTTGCGTCAGCGCGGAGTGCGGAGCGTGTTTTTAGAGGCGCGTAAATCGAACGCCGCCGCGCTTGCGCTGTACTGCCGCTTTGGATTTTGCGAAGTCGGCGTGCGCCGCGGCTATTATGACGCGCCCGCAGAGGACGCGGTTGTGATGAGATTGGAGCTTTTTTCATGAACATTCTCGCGTTTGAATCCTCGTGCGATGAAACCGCCGCCGCCGTTGTGCGCGACGGGCGCGAGATTCTGTCGAACGAAATTTATTCTCAGGCGGATAAATTCGCGATTTACGGCGGCGTTGTGCCGGAGATCGCGTCGCGCAATCATCTTGCCGTTATCTCGAGGCTCGCCGACTTGGCGATAAAAAACGCCGGGCTGACCCGGAGCGGAATTGACGCCGTGGCGGTGACCAACGCGCCGGGCCTGATCGGCGCGCTGCTAGTTGGTCTCAGCTTTGCTAAAGGCGCGGCGCTCGCGCTCGGCGTACCGCTCGTTCCGGTGCACCACCTGCGCGGACACATCGCGGCGAACTACCTTGCGTTTCCCGAGCTTGCTCCGCCGTTCACGGCGGTGGTAGTCTCCGGCGGCAACACCATTATCGCCGATGTGCGAGGGCACACAGACATTGAAATCGTTGGCTCGACGCGCGACGACGCCGCGGGAGAGTGCTTTGACAAAGCCGCGAGGGTGCTTGGTTTGCCGTATCCCGGCGGGCGGCTGCTCGACGAGCTTGCGCAGTCCGGAGACGAGGCGGCGTTTCGCCTGCCGCGCCCAAGCGTTATGGGGGCGGCGCATGACATGTCCTTTTCCGGACTGAAAACCGCTGTCGTAAACATTGTTCATAACGCGGAGCAAAAGGGAGAAACAGTAAATAAGGCGGATCTCGCGGCGTCGTTTTCCGCTGCGGTGTCAGACATCCTTGTGCCGCGGGTCATCGCCGCCGCGAGAGAGTCGGGATACGGCGTAATTGTCGCGGCGGGCGGCGTAGCCGCGAATTCCCGCGTTCGGCGCGACCTTGCGCGCGCGTGCGGGGAGGAGGGAATTCGGCTCTGTCTCCCGCCGCTGACGCTCTGCGGTGATAACGCCGCGATGATTGCGTGCCAAGGGTACTACGAGCTTCTTGCGGGGAACGTTGCCGCAATGGATTTGAATGCATACGCGACAATGGAGCTGCAGCGGACTCCGGCAAGCTTCGGAGCCGGGGTCAACGCGCTTTAATAGGCGAGCCAATCCTCGACTATATCCATGGCGGAAACCGGAGTCACCTGGTGCGATACCATAAGCTCGAACAGCTCATATATGCGCGCGGTGCATGTGGTAATGCCGCAGATATGCGTCTTTGAACCGTCGCGTCCGGAGGAGATGGAAATGCCGTAATTCTCCCCAA
>JAITGW010000081.1 GCA_031280325.1 Oscillospiraceae bacterium | reverse complement strand
GGGCTTGGAAAGACGACGCTGGCGGCAATAATCGCGTCGGAAATGGGCGTGGCGCTGCGCAAAACGTCCGGACCGGCGATTGAAAAGCCGAAGGATCTCGCCGCGCTGCTAACGAATTTGAATGAGAACGACATTCTGTTCATTGACGAGATTCACCGCATGAACCGGGCGATAGAAGAAATCCTCTATCCCGCAATGGAGGATCGACAGATCGACATAATCATCGGACAGGGGCCCTCCGCCTCGTCGATTTGCCTTGAGCTTAAAAGCTTTACGCTTGTCGGCGCGACGACGCGCAGCGGACAGCTGTCCTCGCCCCTGCGGGACAGATTTGGAATCGAGCTGAAGCTCGAGCTGTATTCTCCGGAAGAGCTTTGCACTATAATTGAGCGAAGCGCAAGGCTTTTGGACATTCCGACAGACCATGCCGGCGCGCTGGAGATCGCGTCGCGCTCTCGCGGTACGCCGCGAATTGCGAACCGGCTTTTGCGCCGCGTGCGCGACTTTGCGCAGGTGCACGGCGACGGAGTGATTACAGACAGGTCGGCGGATTATGCCCTCGGGCGGCTTGATATCGACAAAACCGGGCTTGACGCGCAGGATCGCCGCCTGCTGCAAAGCATAATTGAACATTATAACGGCGGCCCCGTCGGACTTGAGACGCTTGCCGCAACGATAAACGAGGAAGCCGTGACGATTGAGGACGTGTACGAGCCGTTTCTGCTGCGTCAGGGGTTTCTTATACGCACGCCGCGCGGACGCTGCGCGACGCGGAGAGCTTATGAGCATCTTGGAATTGCCGCCGCTGCAGGAGACGCCGATCAGATAACGATGATGTAGGGCATATTCGCGCGGCTGGCATATAATATACGCATACTTGGTTCGGAGCGCGTTTGAGAGGTGAGTTTATGGGAAAATATTTCGGAACGGATGGAATACGCGGCGTGGCAAACGCCGGACTTGGCGCTGTTCTTGCGACGCGCGCGGGGCTTGCCGCCGCGATCGCGCTCGGGGAAACCGGCGTGAAGCCGAAGGCAGTCATCGGGCGCGACACGCGGATCAGCGGCGACATGCTTGAACTTGCGCTGACGGCGGGACTATGCGCCGGCGGGGCGGACGTTTTGCGTCTTGGCGTGCTGCCGACGCCGGCTGTCGCGTATATCGCGCGGAAAATGCGCGCTGATATGGGAATCGTCATTTCCGCGTCGCACAATCCATATGAGTACAACGGGATTAAAATTTTCAATAATCAGGGCATGAAGCTCTCCGACGCGCTGGAGACGGAGATCGAGCGTCTTATTGATAACCCGGAGGAGCTTTCAAAAAAGGCGAAGACCCATGATAAGCTCGGCGCTGTATGTGAGGATGACGGCGTCGGCGCAAGGGATTATGTCAGGCGGATTTTACCTCTTGCGGACGGCGATCTGACGAGCTTTCGCGTTGCGGTGGACTGTGCAAACGGCGCTTCGTTTGAAACTGCGCCATGGCTGTTTCGGTCGCTTGGGGTCACGGCGGATTTTATCGGGGACAGCCCGGACGGCACGAACATCAACCGTGGCTGCGGCTCAACCTGCCTTGACGCGCTGCGCGCTATGGCGCTCTCCGGAGGCTATGACCTGTGCATCGCGTTCGACGGGGACGCGGACCGATGCCTTATGATTGACGAGCGCGGAGGGGACATCGACGGCGATATGATTCTTGCCGTTTGCGCCAAGGACATGGCGGATCGGGGGCGGCTGAAAAACAACAGCGTTGTGGGTACGATTGTGTCTAACTCCGGACTTGACGCGTTCGGGCGGGATTTCGGCATAAATATCCTGCGAGCCGATGTCGGCGACCGCAACGTGCTTGAGCTTATGCGCGCCTCCGGCGCAAACCTCGGCGGGGAGACGAGCGGTCATACAATTTTTCTCGACGAAGCTACAACCGGCGACGGACAGCTCACCGCTGTGAAATTCCTAAGCATCATGGCGCGCACCGGGCGCGCCGCGTCGGAGCTTGTGTCGGATTTTAAGAGATTTCCGCAGGTCATCGTCAATGCCCGCGTCGCGCAGGCTGAAAAGGCGGCTAAAATGGTGCTGGCGGAGCTGAATTCCGCGATCGCGCTGGCGGAGCGTGAGCTTGGCTGCGGCGGACGGATCCTCGTGCGACCCTCCGGCACGGAGAGCTATATCCGCGTAACGGTTGAGGCGGAGACGGAGGAGCGCGCGCGAGAGTGCGCGGCCGCGCTTGCGGCTCTTATAGAGAAGCTGTAAAAAAATCTGGCGCGCACTGTGCCGGAATAAGAGCCGCCCGGCTTGCCGCCGGGCGTTTTCCTATTCCTGCGGCGGCGCGATGACCCACTCGGCGTCAAGCTCCGGAACGGCGAAAATCGGGTCGGTGAGGGCGTGGTATTCTCGGACGTGACCTCGAGGCCATCAATGAAGTAGGCTATATGCTCTTTCGGGATGTCAGAAGTTATTCGCTCTGTAAACGCCGTAATTTCACTGACCTCTCCCATAGTATTAAACTTAAGCCTCCAATAACGCATGTCGATGTATCCATAATCAAATTCAAAGTAGGGGCGGAAGTCAAGTATTGTCCCATCAGCAAGGCGTCGGCGTTCCAGTAACGAATCCATTCGTCTCTGTCGGCGCGTGTCGCCACAAGCATTTTTGTGTCTGAGCCGAGAGAACCGTATTTATAACTTATTAGAACAAGTGCATCGAATTCCTGATCGGATACAACACGCCGTGCTTGTTCAACCAAGTATTGATTGTATCTGCGTGTATGCTAATGTCCGAATCAAAAAGATATTCTGCGACGTCAAAGGGAACTGCTTTGGAATTAGGAATTGCTTGAGCTTTTTGGTTGCTTATGGATGGAGTAACGGTAAAATTTGCTCCGGGTGCGTATTTTTCGTACAATTCTTTTTCGCGTTAATCGTTTTTTACATCTCCGGGACTTATGTAGTGTCCGTATCCGATTGTAATGCCGCCGTCATAAACCCAGTAAGGGTATATGCCGTCTTTATTGGAGAGGCGTTTGAAATCGCTGAGCCCCAGCTCCCACTGACGCAAGGCATCCTTTGCCGTTTTTCGAAGCCTGTAAACAGGCTCAAGCAATTTATCCCAGTAGAACGCGGGAAAGGAATTCGGTAAGGGAAGGCTAAGCCCGCGAAAGTCAGATGTTACCGGTATCGGAAGAAGGGAGCTCTGGAAAAACGACACCGGAGCCGGGGGGGGGGGGGGGAG
>JAITGW010000068.1 GCA_031280325.1 Oscillospiraceae bacterium | reverse complement strand
AGAAGCGCATGTCGTTGCCGGGGGAGTTGCCCGAAATCATATTCATACGCAGCGCGTCCGCGCCGTATTTGTCAATGATTTCCTGCGGATCAATACCGTTGCCAAGCGATTTTGACATTTTGTGCCCCTGATCGTCGCGGACGATGCCGTGGATATATGCCGTGCGGAACGGCACGTCGCCCATATGCTCCAGTCCGGAAAAAATCATGCGCGCGACCCAGAAAAAGATAATCTCATATCCCGGCGTGATAACGCTCGTCGGGTACCAATAGTCAAGCTCCGCCGTGCGTTCCGGCCAGCCGAACACGGAGAACGGCCACAGCGCGGAGGAAAACCACGTATCCAAAACGTCGGGATCGCGTTCGATGTTTTCGCTGCCGCACTTTTCGCACACGCGCGCGTCCTCGCGCGAAACGGTGATGTGAGAGCAGTCGGCGCAGTACCATGCGGGAATCTGATGACCCCACCAAAGCTGGCGTGAAATGCACCAGTCGCGGACGTTTTCCATCCAGTTGAGATATGTTTTTGAGAAGCGTTCCGGCACGAACTCCATGCGTCCGTCGCGCACGACCTCAATTGCGGGCTCGGCAAGCGGCTGCATCTTCACAAACCATTGCGGGGAGGTTATCGGTTCGACCGTTGTACCGCAGCGATAACATTTGCCGACGGAGTGCGAATGCTCCTCCGTTTTGACAAGCAGACCAAGCGCCTCCAAATCGGAGATGATTGCGCGCCGCGCGGCATAGCGATCCATTCCGTCGTATTTTCCGCCGTTTATGATGCGTGCGCTCTCGTCCATGATGAGCAGCTGTTCTAAATTATGGCGCAGACCGACCTCAAAGTCGTTCGGATCGTGGCAGGGCGTGATTTTTACGCATCCGGTCCCGAATTCCATATCAACATATTCGTCGGCAATAACGGGAATCACACGGTTTGCAAGCGGGAGAATGAGCGTCTTGCCGATGAGATGAGCGTAGCGCGCGTCGCCGGGGTTAACCGCGACGGCGGTGTCGCCGAGCATCGTTTCCGGGCGCGTCGTCGCGACGACGACATATTCGTCAGAATCGCGGACGGGATATTTGATATGCCAAAAGTGCCCCGGCTGCTCCGAATGCTCAACCTCCGCGTCGCTCAGCGCGGTGGTGCACGCGGGGCACCAGTTGATTATGCGGTTGCCCTTATAAATCAAGCCCTTTTCATAGAGCGCGACGAACACCTCGCGCACCGCGCGCGAGCAGCCGGGATCCATCGTGAAACGCTCCCGATCCCAGTCGCAGGAGGAGCCGAGAAGCTTGAGCTGCTGGATAATGCGCCCGCCGTACTTGTCTTTCCACGCCCAGACACGCTCTAAAAACCTGTCACGCCCAAGGTCATATCGCGTCAGCCCCTCGCGCCGAAGCTCCTCCTCAACCTTGATTTGAGTCGCGATTCCCGCGTGGTCGGTTCCGGGAATCCACACGGCGGAAAAGCCCTGCATACGCTTTGCGCGCGTGAGAATATCCTGGACCGTGTTGTCAAACGCGTGACCGAGATGAAGCTGACCCGTGACGTTAGGGGGAGGGATGACAATTGAAAAGGGCTTTTTCGTTTTATCCGGCTCGGCGTGGAAATATCCGCCGTCAAGCCACATTTTATAGATATCCGGCTCTGTCTTGCGCGGGTCGTATATTTTTTCAAGCTCTTTCATCGTTCATTTCACCGCTTTTTTCAATATATTTCTTATACTGGGCTGTCAAGGGCGTGTCCAGCTTTGCCGTGAGAAGCGTACCCGCCTCTGCATAGTCCGCCGATTGCACAACGCCGAGCTTATGCAGCGCGTCCACAACGGCGCTGTCGGAATACGGTATCAGCAGCCTAACAATCCTGCCGGAAAGACCGAGCATACGCTCAATCATCGCGAGCAGCTCATCGCGTCCCTGTCCCGTGACCGCAGACAGCTCCGAGATATTTTCGCCGTGCGGGCGCGGAATCGGGCCGGGCTTGTCGCATTTGTTATAAATTTCGATCCGCGGAGTCTGCCCCGCGCCGAGCTTTTCAATCAGCGCGTCGGTAACTCGCGCCTGCTCCGGCCAAGCGGGACTTGAGGCGTCGATCACGTGGAGGATCATGTCCGCGTATTTAAGCTCCTCAAGTGTCGCGCGGAACGCGTCCACCAAATGGTGGGGCAGCTTGCGGATGAAGCCGACGGTATCACTAAGCAGAGCGGAGGCGGAGTCCGAGATTTTTATGCGCCGCGTCGTGGTGTCCAGCGTGTCAAACAGTCTGTCGCGCGCGTCGATTCCCGCGCCGGACAGCAGATTCAGTATAGTCGATTTCCCGGCGTTCGTATAGCCCACAAGCGCAAGCACGGGGATGCTGTTCTTTACGCGCTGCCGCCGCTCCGTCGCGCGGGCACGCCGCAGCTCGCTCAGCTCTTCCTCAAGCTTTGATATTTTGCGCCGGATGTGCCGGCGGTCAGTTTCAAGCTGGGTTTCGCCGGGACCGCGCGTGCCGATCGGCGCGGATGTACCCGCCTGACGCTCTAAATGCGTCCACATGCGGGTCAGGCGCGGGAGCATGTATTTATATTGTGCCAGCTCGACCTGAAGCCGTCCCTCGCGGGTGCGCGCGCGCGTCGCGAAAATATCAAGTATCAGAGATGAGCGGTCAAGCACGCGCGCGCCCAAATCATCCTCCAGCGCGCGCGTCTGCGACGGCGAAAGCTCGTTGTCAAACACCGCAAGCGCCGCGCCCTCCGCCTCCATGAGCGCGCGCATTTCCGAGACCTTACCCTCGCCCAGAAATGTGCGGGGATCGGGTGAGGCGCGGTTTTGAAGCACACGGCCGACGGATATGCCGCCCGCGGTTTCCAAAAGAGCCTCAAGCTCGTCCATTGTCTCGTCTGTGCTGTTCTCGCCCGCAGGAAAAATGTCCGCGTTGAGACCGGCAAGAACTGCCTTTTCAATTTTCTTTTCAGTAATGTCTTGCATATTGCTCCATACATCTGTGGGCGCTCCGCGCGCTCACCGCCTTTTTTCCGCCGGTGGCGGAGCAGCGTCGCGTCAGAGGGCAGGCAGCGCGGGGAGGGGGAGTTCTGTCCTTATGCGGGGAAATGAATACAACGAAAACGCCGCCCCGACTAAGCCCGGAGGCGGCGCAAATCGCGCACTGCCGCGGTATTACTGCTTGATGCCGAACTTCCTGTTGAACTTGTCAACGCGGCCGCTGGTATCAACCAGCTTTTGCTTGCCGGTAAAGAAAGGATGGCACTTGGAGCAGATTTCGATTTTAATGTCGCGCCGCGTGCTTGCCGTTTCAATAACCTCGCCGCAGGCGCATCTGATCGTCGCCGGGGCGTAGTCCGGATGGATTCCGTCTTTCATGTCGTTCACCTCGTTTCGCATTGCGTTGTTCCGATTGCGTACTTAACGTGCCGCATAATGAAACTGTTCCGTATGTTGAACATGTGCTAAATATTATAGCACGACGGAAAACGAATTGCAAGAGGTTTTCTTGTGGTATTTACGATATTTTTCAAATGATTTCAGGGTATGCGACATATTACGCGCATTCCGGCGGATAAAATATGCGCAAAGATTAAATTCGGAGGACAAACTGCCATGACATTGACCGCGACCGGGAATAAAGATCTGCTGCGTCTGCGCCTTGACGGAGAGCTTGACCATCACGCGGCGAGCGGCACGGTGCGGTCGATTGAAGAGGCGCTGCGCATATACGTTCCTCGGGCACTGACGCTTGACTTGTCGGGTCTTGCGTTCATGGATTCGTCGGGGATCGCCGTAATACTCAAGGCGCAGCGGCGCGCCTGCGAGCTTGGGGCAAGCATGACGATAGAAAACGTGCCGGAGCGTCCGCGCCGTGTTCTTGAAGCCGCGGGCATAGACCGGATCGTAAATTTGATATAAATAAAACGCCAAAAGGAGACTACATATGAAAGAAATAAACAGCGCGCGGATTGAATTCCTGTCGCGCAGCGCAAACGAGGGCTTTGCCCGCGCCGCCGCGGCGGTGTTCGCGTCACAGCTTGACCCGACGCTCGACGAGCTTTCTGACATCAAGACAGCCGTGTCAGAGGCTGTGACGAACTGCGTCGTACACGCCTATCCGGATGAGCTTGGCAAAATTCTCGTGCGCGTGCGGATATTTGAAGAAAGCGTGCTTGAGATCACCGTGCGAGACTGGGGGCGCGGCATTGAGGACGTGCAAAAAGCGCGCGAGCCGATGTTTACAACCGGCGGCGAGGAGCGCAGCGGAATGGGCTTTACGATTATGGAAAGCTTTATGGACAAGCTGCGCGTGCGCTCCTTGCCGGGGCGCGGCACGACGGTAGTAATGCGCAGGACAATCTTACAGCGAGAAAAGAAATGATGGAGCAAGCGTCCTACGACGCGCTTTTGCGGGCGAGGGGTGGTGACGAGGAGGCAACCTCACTCGCGCTTGAGGAGAACTCCGGACTTATATGGAGCGTTGCGCGGCGCTTTATGGGAAGGGGGGTTGATCCGGATGATCTCTATCAGCTTGGGTGCGTCGGGTTTCTCAAGGCGGTGCGCGGGTTCGACCCGGAATACGGCACGCAGTTTTCGACATACGCCGTACCGAAAATAACGGGGGAGATACGACGTTTTCTGCGCGACGACGGCAGCATCAAGGTCAGCCGAAGCATAAAAGAAACGGCCGTGCGTATCCGCGCGGCGCGGCGCGCGCTCCAGCAGCGGCTTGGCTGTGACCCAAGCGTGTCAGAGCTGTCGGCGGAGCTCGGCATATCCGCGGAGGACATCGCGGCCGCGGAAACGGCCGTGACCGCGCCGGAATCGCTGCACCGGCAGACGGGGGAGGAGGGCTTTACTCTTGAAAATATGCTCACGGATTCTTTCGGCGAGGAGGCTCTTGTCGAGCGCGTCGCGCTGCGCACGGCAATAGACGCATTGCCGGAGCGTGAGAGGCAGGTGATATGCCTGCGGTATTTCCGCGGTATGACGCAGGAGCGCGCGTCGCGCATTTTGCGCGTTTCCCAGGTGCAAATCTCGCGCATAGAGCGCCGAGCGATAAACAGGCTGCGCGCGATGCTGACGGAGGGCTGAAATGATTGGCGCGCGCCGTCCAAATTCATGTGTTTTAGGAGGCTAAAAGCACAATTAAACCGGAAGAGATGGCCGCAAGGCCGTCTCTTCCGGTTTTGCTTGCGGCGCGCGCCGCTTAATTTTTAGACAAACCGCGAACCCCAGCCGGCGGTGATTTTCGCGTCGGCGCGATACCCCTCTTGCCAGGCGGTCACGTCGGCGGCGCGAAGCTCGTTATCGGCGAGTACGTCGGCATACGTTCTGCCGACGCCGCGGAAGCAGAGGATATACCACTCGCCGCCGTCGCCGTGGATATTTATATGGTCGCCGGGCTTGCGCTCGTCAGAGTACAGCCAGTCCATGACCTCTTTATCGAAGGAGGTGCTCTGCTTGGGGATGTCGTCATGGATGCCGTCGGCCGCCGCGCCGGAGGCGTCCTCTTCTTTTATAAGCCCGGCGAGCGCGTCCTCGGTGAAGCCGGCCTCAGCCCATTCTTCGTAGATACGCTCCGCCTTGCTTTGCGCCTCAAGGGCGTTGGCTTTTTCCTGAGTTTCGATTGCGGCTTCGTTAGGAGTACCGTCCTCGTTGACATAAATGCTCTCGGACGTGTCAACGGCGGCGGGCGCGACGACAAGCTGGCGGAAGTTTCTCGCCGAATAGTCATTCGAGGAACGCTCTACATACAGATACACATAGAAGCCCGTCGCGGCGTCAGCGTCGTCGCTGTCGCGCTTGACAAGTATGCAGCCGCAGGAACGAACCTGCTCATAGAACCAGTCCTTGGCAACGGAGGGAAGCGCCGATCCCAAAACCTCGCTTTTTGTAGAGGCATCCGCGGCGTACAGAGCGGAGTCGTACTCCTTTGCGACCTTTATAAACTCCGCCTCGCGCTCGTCGCGCGGAAGTGCGCTGATACGCTCGCCATATGCGCTGGCTTTCTCCTCGGCGGCGGTCATAGCTTCAAGCTTTGCGTTGGCAAGACCGTTTGCGTCATCGGCATAATCCTCTTCGTTGACGGGCTCCGGCTTGACAAGAATCGCGCGGTAGGTGAAATAGTCAAGCGTGTCGGCGTTTTTCTCATAATGCGCAGTAAGCTGCTCGGGCGTGTAGGCGAAAGCCGCGCTCTTCCATTCGGAATAGCGCGCGGCAAGCTCACGCAGCTCATTCAGGCGAATATACGCGGCGTCGGTCATGCCGTGCGCGCCGGCGCTCTTTGCATAGACGGCAAAGCTCTTATAGCCGCTTTTTTTATACGACTCGAGGGTTTCGTCAAGCGACGCCTGGATCTGCGCCTTATCCTCGTCAGAGAGTGTGAAACCGTCCTGCTCCGCAAGGCGGACCAGCGTGCCGATTTCAATAAGGCTAGAGCGCGCGGATTCGGCGAAATATTCGCCCCACGTCTGTCCGGTGGAGCTGTCGAATATTTGCGCGCTCCAGTTGTTCTGGCTGAAATCCGGCGCGGAGCCGGAATCCGCGCCGAGATAGATATACCACTGATAATAATAGTTCACGGTTTCGGAGTACAGCAGCTTATAGTCGGCGGCGGAGAATTTAACGCCATCTACCTCATATGCGGTTGTGTGTCCGCGCAGATAGTCGGAGTTGACAAAAAATGCGGCTGCCGCAATTATTATGACAACAGCGGCTATAATCGACGCCGTGCGCGTGGTACGGCGCCGGCGAGCGCGGTCGCGCGCTTCTTCCTCCCGGCGTTTTGAGTATCCGGCAAAATTCTTTTCACTCATAGCTTGTGCTCATCCTTTTTGGTGTATTTCTAGTGTATTTGCCTATTAGCATGTTATTATAGAGTATTTTCCTGAAAGTTGCAAGAAAAATTTATATGAACATAATCCTTGCGGGCACAGTCTGCCTGTTCCGGCTGATTTCGTCCGCCTGCGGACGAGCTGCACAGCGCCGACGCGATCGGGTAGGGAGGAAAAGACGGAAGAGGACGCAAAGCGCGCCCTCTTCCGTCTTTGAAAAACGTTTTGCAGACCTGCGGCGAGCCGTTGCCCGGCGCAGCGCAGCCTATTCTCCTTTGTACTTGAGCCTAGTCGCCTGACCGCCTCTCAGATGACGCTCTGCCTTGTTGAATTCCAAAACCTCTTTAACGCAGAGGTAAAGCGGCTTGTTGAAATGCTCAAGCCGTTCGGAAAGATCTTTATGTACGGTACTCTTGCTGATGCCGAATTTTTTGGCGGCGGCCCGCACAGTGGCACGCGTTTCTATTATGTATGCCGCCAGCTCACAGGCGCGCTCCTCGATGGTGGTTTTCAAAAACATCAACTCCACTCTCGGCAAAATCACATTAGGAATATATGTGACGAGATTGGAGTATAGTACGCGGGAAAGGAATTCGGTAAGGGAAGGCTAAGCCCGCGAAAGTCAGATGTTTCCGGTATCGGAAGAGGGGGAACGAGAGGGAGATCTGGAAAAACGACACCGGAGCCGGGGCGGAGATCAACGCCGTAGCGGATGCTGCCGCGGGCGGTGCGCTTTGGCTTCCGGGGCGTTCGCCCGCGCGCCGAACCGCTCGCTGCGCTTCGCGTTTCCCCGGCTTCGCATTGCGGACTAAGGTGTCCGCCCATGCGGGCGGACGAATTGGAAAAGCCTGCTGCGGCGGGGCAAGAACGCCCCCACGGCGCAAGCCGTGGGGGTGGGGCGCTATGCCTTTATAAACATCTGCGTCCAATACAGAGTTCCGTTTGCGGACTTTGCCGCGCCGACGCCGAGCTGGGTGTAGATCGGACTCATGATGTTTGCCCTGTGTCCCGGGGATTTCATCCACGCGTCCATAACGGCGGCGGGAGTCGCCTGACCATACGCGATGTTTTCGCCGCCGGCGGAGAATTTCATGCCGAATGACTGCATCATCGTAAACGGAGAGCCATAGGTCGGAGATTCGTGGGCAAAATATTTTTTGTCGATCATGTCCTGGGATTTATACCGCGCCACGCGCGACAGCTCCCAATTGAGCTTTACCGGAGCGAGACCGGCAGAGGCGCGCTGCTTGTTTACAAGTTCCGCCACCTTTGATTCCAGAGCTTTAACGTCGTCGATATTCGGAATATTT
>JAITGW010000055.1 GCA_031280325.1 Oscillospiraceae bacterium | reverse complement strand
GCGATGTGCGCGCGGCAAACGACCCAACGCGCGCGAGGCGCGCGCGCACCGCGCGCTCTAAATTAACCTCGAAGCTGCGTTTATTTGCGCCCTTGAGAATCATCTCTCCCTGTTTAAGTAAAATCAACTCGTTCAAGGTTAACTCTCTTTCCGAAAATCATACGTGCGATATCGTATCGCCTCGGCAATATGCGCGTTGCCGATACTATCCGCTTCGGCAAGATCAGCAATCGTCCGCGCCACGCGCAAAATACGGTCATAGCTCCGCGCCGTGAGGCGCAGCTTGTCAAACGCGCGGCGCAGCAGTTCCTCCCCTTCGGGCGTGAGGCTGCAGTATTCCTCAATCTCGCGCGTGCCGGCTCGGGCGTTAGAGTCCGTCGCGCTGTTTTCATATCGTTTTCTCTGAATCGCGCGCGCGGAGTTGACGCGGGAGCGGACAGCCGCGCTTGTTTCGGCGGGCGCGCGGTTCGATATATCCTCCCACTCGAGCGAGGCGACCTCAACGTACATGTCGATCCTGTCAAGCAAGGGCCCGGACAGCCGCTCGCGGTACTGCGTCACGGACTTGTCCGTGCATACGCACCTGCCCGACGGATGCCCGTACCACCCGCAGCGGCACGGATTCATCGCGCAGACGAGCATGAACCGGCAGGGAAACGAGCTTGATCCGGCGGCGCGGGAAACCGTGACGCTCCCATCCTCAAGAGGCTGGCGCAGCGATTCAAGCACATCGCGGTGAAACTCCGGCATCTCGTCGAGAAACAACACGCCGTTGTGCGCGAGCGAAACTTCGCCCGGGCGCGGATTCACGGCGCCGCCCGCCATCGCGGCAAGCGAGACCGTGTGGTGCGGAGCGCGGAACGGCCGTGAGGAGAGAATCGGCGTGTCCTCGCTCGTCAGCCCGGCGACGGAGTGAATTTCCGTGCATTCAATGCACTCGTCACGGCTCATGTCGGGCAGAATCGTCACAAGCCGCTTTGCCATCATGCTCTTGCCGGAGCCTGGCGAACCGACGAGTAAAATATTGTGCCCGCCCGCCGCCGCGACCTCAAGCGCGCGCTTTGCGGCGTCCTGTCCGCGCACCTCCGCAAAATCCATGGCATGATCGCGCGGAGCGGCGTAATTCTGCTGCTTTACGGGTTCGATTTGCTCAACGCCGGACAGGTGATTTAACACCTGGGTAACGGACTGCACGGGGTAGACGCAAAGCCCGTTGGCAAACGCCGCCTCCGCGGCGCATTGCGCCGGGACGAAAAGGCGGCGCACGCCCGCGCGCTCACACGCGAGCGCCATAGGCAGTGTGCCGGAAATGTGTCTAAGCTCTCCAAGCAGGGAAAGCTCCCCGAAAAAGGCGCAGTCGGGCGGAATCGGGTCAATATCGCCCGACGCGGCGAGGATCGACAGTAAAATCGGAAAGTCATAGACCGTTCCGGCTTTTTTTGTGTCAGCCGGGGCGAGGTTAACGGTGATTTTCGACACGGGAAACTTCAGTCCCGCGTTTTTGACGGCGGCGCGCACGCGTTCCCGCGCTTCGCGCACGGCGCTGTCAGGAAGCCCCACGACGTCAAATCCAGGAAGTCCTCCGGAGAGAAAACACTCCACCGTGACCTCAAAGCCGCGTATTCCGCCAAGCCCCGCAGACCGTATTGAAGAAATCAAGCGCCGTCACCTCCTTTGCTTTGCCGGTTATCCTGCTTTTGCCCCAATTTGCCGGTGCGCTTCTCCGCCAGCGCCGGCGGCGCACTCCGCCTCCCGAGTGATCCGTTTCAGAATGGGCGGCGTGAAGCTGCGAATCGGGTCGCGTCAGCCGCCGTATTCGTCGCTCCGCACGAATTTCTGGAACGCGTCATAATCCTTGAAGAAGCGGTGTGAACGATCCTTGTGCAGCGCGTAGAAATAGTTTTTCGATGTTTCGGGCTTCAGCGCCGCGGCAATCGACTTAATTCCCGGATTTGAGATCGGGCCGTAAGGCAGACCACTGACGAGATAGGTGTTATACGGGCTGTCAAGGTCAGTTGAGAACGCCTCGCCGGTTTCCGCAATGACATAGTGTATCGTCGCGTCAATCTCGAGACGCGGATAACTGCTGCTCTTTAAGCGGTTATAGATTACGGACGCGATCTTCGGGCGGTCAGAATCGGTTCCCGCCTCGCGCTCTATCATGGACGCGATGATGATAATGTCGCGCATTGAGTATTCGCTCGCCTCGACAAGCTCCAGATACTCCGCGGTCATGCGTTTTTTGAAGTTGTCGAGCATTTTTTTGATGACGCGCTCCGGCGTGTCATTGATATAAAACGCATACTTGTCGGGGAACAGGAAGCCCTCAAGGCGGTGCTTGTCTCCAAGCGCGGGGATTCCCTCCAAGAAGCTATAGTCAAATTCGGTGTTTGCGGCGGCAGCCCAAAGCTCATCCGCAAAGCAGACGTTATATTCCTCAAGCCTCTCGAAAATCTTCGCGAGGGTGAAGCCCTCCGGAAATACTACATTAACCTCCACGCGGACGCCGCCGCGTTTTGACATGCCGCTGACAAGCGCCATATAATCATAGTTCATTTTAAGCAGGTATGTTCCGGGGTTGATTTTATCTTCCTCTTCCACATGGGCAAGGGACGCATAGAGCTTGAACAGGGATTTATACTTGATAAGCCCAAGCTCCTCAAGCTCATCCGCGATCTGATCGACCGTAAAATCCCGCGGGACGGTAATCTCAACTGTCTCCTCGCCGGAGCCGAAGCCGAACACGTCCGTCGCGGCAAGCCACGCAAGGCATCCGAGTGTGGCGCTGATACACAGCACAAACAGCGCTGTTAAAACCCCGCCAAGACATCCCGTGCGCTTTTCGCGGCGAGGACGTATCGGCGCCTCACTCGGCACGTCGTTATATTCCCTGTCAAAATCAAAGCTGATCTTAAAATCATCATCCGAGGCGTCCCTCTTTTCAGGGCGCGCGGGGTATCGCGGCGTGGGCGCGGAAAGCGCCGGCGAGAGAGGCTCCGCCGCGCCGGAGAGGTCAACTTCATAGAAGCCGGGAATTTTTTCAATCGGCGCGGGTTCGCTTCCGTACTCGTCGCCGCGGTTTTCATCAAAGTCAAAATCGTCGTTACGTTTCATTTTTCCTCCTTGGGTCATGCACCAAAGCGCGTGAGCGGCATACAATAGTCATATATCAATCCGTAAAGGAGTTGTTCTCATGTTCGGCAATAATAACAACGGAAATTCATGCCTGTGGATACTCATCCTGCTGCTGATTCTCTGCCTTGTGTTCAGCGGCAATCGCGACAGCGGCGTTCTCGGTGAGAGTACGGGCTGTGGCTGCGGCGCCTAAAACCGCCGTACACACGTCTCCGTCACAAGACAGGAGACTGACGCGTCGTGAGCTTCAACCGGCACGTTGTCAAGCAAAAGCTCCTCCCGCGCAAGCCCCGCCGTAAAGACCGCGCCGCCCGCCAAAAATCTGTCGTAATACCCGCCGCCATAGCCGAGACGATACCCCGCGCGGCTGTACGATACGGCGGGAACGACGATGAAATCCAATTCCTCCCGCGCTGTCTCCGGGCCGGTATCCGCTGGCTCGGGGATATTATTTCGCCCTGGGACAAGAGCCGTGACATCACGGCATTCAACAGCCTTCATAACTCCGCGCGGCAGCGAAACAGGGAGCGCGACGCGCTTGCCAAGGCGCAGCGCGCGTTCAATGAGCCGATGCGTGTCAGGCTCGCGACCTATGCTGTAGTAGGTAAAAATCGTCCTCGCGCGGACAAATTCCGGCAGGGAGACAAGGTTTTCGAGGATCCCGGCGTCGCTTGAGGCGATATACTCCGCGCTCAGCGCGTCTATCGCGGCAAAGCGCATGGCGCGCAGGTTTTTTTTATCAGCGCTCATGTCAAAATGCCTCCGAGCGAGATGATTAAATCGCGCTGAATTTGCTCGGCGGGGCGCGTGCCGTCAACAAGCGTCCAGCCATAGTGCTTGGCGGCGTCAAAGCCGCATTTGACGCAGGAGCGCAAATACTCCGTGTCGCTCTCGTGAATATCCGCGCGCGCGCCGCAGTGAGCGCTTCTTGCAGAAATGCGGCGAGTCAGCGTGTCAAACGGCACGTTAAGGTACAAAACCAAATCCGGCTTCGGCAAGCCGAGCCGATTAAACTCATAGTCGTAAAGCCATCGCCAATACTCCGCGCGCGCGCCCTCGTCGAGCTTTGATGCCTGATGGATCGCGTTGCTTGTGGTATAGCGGTCGGTCAGTATTGTGCCGCCGCGCTCATAGAAGCCACCCCAGTCGCGCATAAAGGAAATATAGCGGTCTGCGGCAAAAAATGTTGACGCGGCATAGGCGTTAACTTCGTCGGGCGAGGTGCGGATTTTTCCGCCGAGGTACATGCGCACAAGAAAGGAGGAAGCCTCCTCATATCGCGGGAAGCTGATGTATCTGCGGTCGGCGCCCTCAAGCCGGGCGCGCAAAAGCTTCATTTGCGTACTCTTTCCGCTGCCGTCTACGCCCTCAAGCACGATAAGCTTACCCATTTATCCTCGCTTTCAGCGCGCGCAGCAAAAACAGCGGAAGCCGAGCCATCCGCCCGATCCGCCGCGGCTGACTCACAATGCGGTACAGCCACTCCAGCCCAAGCCTTTGCATAAAACGCGGGGCGCGCCTCGTGTCCCCGCTCAGCACGTCAAGCGCGCCGCCGAGTCCGATAAGAAGCTTTGCGTTCAGCGCCGGCGCGTTTTGCGCCATCCACTTTTCCTGCTTCGGCGCGCCGAGACAGACAAAAACAATATCCGGGGCGGCGGCGTTAATCTGCGCGACTACCTCCGCGTCGTCCGCGAAATACCCGTCGCGGCAACCGGCGATCACAACGCCGGGATAACGCGCCGCCACGGCTTGTCCCGCGCGCGCGGCCACTCCGGGCTTTGCGCCCAGCAGAAACACGCGATAAGCCCCGCGAGCCAAAAGAGCGCATGCAAAATCAATTCCCGGCACGCGGCGGCAAAGCTGCCTGCCCAGAATTTTTGCGGCGTAAATTATGCCGATCCCGTCCGGCAGGACGAGAAACGCGCCGGATATGGCGTCCGCCGCATCAGCATCCCGCCGGCAAAACTCAACTATCTCCGGATTCGGCGTAACGATATAGTCGGTTCCGGGGCGCGCGCCGTCAAGACGCGCGGCGGCGGCGGCAATCGCTTCATCCGGAGTCACGGCGTCGAAGCCGACGCCCAGAATGTCAATCCGCAAGGCTTATGCAAAATCCTCTTCGCCGTCGTCGCGCCAGTTCCAGTCGCGCCCGCCCTTGAACACGTTCGCGTTCATCTCGTTTGAGAGCATGACAAGGTTCGCGTCCGGAAAACGTTTGCACATTTGGAGGAAGAAATCCCCCGCGGTTTTGGTATCGGCAAGAACCTCCTCCGTGGCGATGAGATACTCGCGCATAAATTTCAGACAGCTGTAGTCGAACAGCGTGCCGGGCTTCGCGTGACCCGGGATGATGACGTCGGGCGCAAGCTCTTCGATAAACTCGATGTCCTCCATCCATTTTTTGCGCTCGCCCTTCGTGACCTCGCATGTGAACGGATGGGACTGGTTGAACAGGATATCCGAGCCGTAAACCGTCTTTATCGCGGGAATCCAGACAAGGGAATTGTACTTGAGGTCGCCCATGCGGTCATCGAAAATCTTGACTTCCTCGCCCTCAACGTACAGCTTTCCGTCCGCGGGAAGAGACAGCAGCTCCGTCGTTTTGGTGCAGACGTTCATCTTGCCGATAACCTCTGTCCAATGGTCGATCTTCTCATAGAATTGCGTGTTATAGAAATCCACGGTCTGCTGCGGCGCATAGCATTTCACGCCGGGGAACTGCTCCGCGATATACGCCGTGCCGAAATAGTGATCCGGGTGCGCATGGGTGACGAAAATGGTCGTAAGCTCGCGTCCGAGCTCGCATATCTCGGCGCAGACGCGGTATGCGTTGGCGCGGGTCCACTGCGTGTCGATAAGCATGGCCTCTTTTTCGCCGTAGACAATGACGGACGCGACGGAAAATCCGCTTTCCGGGGCGAAGAATACGCGCAGCTTAAGCTTGCCCTCGCCGAAATCGATGTTTCTGACCTCCATAATGATACCTCCGGTGTTGTTATTGTATAGCTTTATTGATTGCTGGCGGTAAAGGCATTATGCCATATCGCTTGGTCGGACAAAGTCCTCCCGTTGCTTGCGTGCGCGCACGTGG
>JAITGW010000036.1 GCA_031280325.1 Oscillospiraceae bacterium | reverse complement strand
TTGAACACCGCTGACTGCGCGGAGAAAATGCACGTGATTACGCACAGCGAGAATACAAGACCCGCCTCCATCGCAAAATACAGCCAGCCGAGACCCATGGAATAATACGCGTCGCATATGGAAAGGAAAAGCCCGCCGAACATGATCAAAAACGCAGCGAAAACAAAGACAAGCAGCGCTGCGATTCCCGCCTTGCCGCCGATAGGGGAAATTTTGCCGCGGAGACCTCTGCGCTGTCTGTTTGACAGCGCGGAGAGCAGCGCCGCGAGATTAATCTTAAGCAGGCGAAGCATCATTTCGCACTCGCCTCCTCCAGCTCAAAGAATACGGACTCAAGAGAGGCGTTGCCGCGGACCTGCTCCATCGTTCCGTGGGCGCGGAGCTTGCCGTGGGAGATAATCGCGACTTTGTCGCAGAGCTTCTCGGCGACCTCAAGCACGTGCGTTGAGAAGAAGATTGCGCCGCCGGCGTCGCACTTTTCGCGCATGATCTGTTTGATCTGAAACGCCGCCTTGGGGTCAAGACCCACGAACGGCTCGTCCATAATCATGAGCTTCGGCTCGTGGATAAGCGCGGAAATTAGCGCCAGCTTCTGCTTCATACCGTGAGAATACGCCGAAACGGGCTGGGCGAGATCGCCCGTAAGCTCAAACATATCGGCATATTTCTCAATACGCTCTCCGCGGGTTTTCGCGCTTACGCCGAACACATCCGCCACGAAATTGAGATACTTGATTCCGGACAGGAATTCGTATAAGTCCGGATTGTCGGGCAGATACGCAAGTGCGCGCTTACAGCCCATGGGGTCAGATTTCACCGACCTTCCGTCAACATAAATCTCACCGGAATCGAACCGGAGCAGCCCGCAAACAGCTTTGAGCGTCGTAGTTTTTCCCGCGCCGTTGTGACCGATAAAGCCGCAGATTTCACCGGGGCTGATCGTAAGCGTGAGATTGTCAACCGCGGCTTTGCTGCCGTAAGTTTTTGTCAGATTCGTGATTTTGAGCATTTATTTCACCCTTTCAAAAGCGGCTTTGAGATCGCTGAGTATGTCGTCGATATGCTCCGTGCCGATCGACAGGCGTATCGTCGTCGGAGTGACGCCGGAGTCTGCCAGCTCGGCTTCCGACATCTGGGAGTGCGTCGTGGACGAGGGGTGGATGACAAGGGACTTTACGTCCGCGACGTTGGCAAGAAGCGAGAAAAGCTCAAGCGACTCGGTGAATTTTTTTGCCTGCTCCGCGGTTCCGTCAAGCTCAAACGTGAAGATTGACCCCGCGCCGCGCGGGAAATATTTCTTATACAGGGCGTTGTCGGCCCGCCCGGCAAGACTGGGGTGGTTTACTTTTTTCACCTGAGGGTGATTTGAGAGATATTCGACGGCCGCAAGCGCATTTGCGACGTGACGCTCGACGCGCAGCGACAGCGTTTCGAGTCCCTGCAGGAACAGAAAGGAATTAAGCGGGGCAAGGCACGCGCCCGTATCGCGCAGGAGCGTCACGCGCGCTTTTATAATGTAAGCGAGGTTTCCGACTGCCTGCGTGAACACAACGCCGTGATAGCTCGCGTTCGGCTCGGATAATCCGGGAAATTTGCCGCTTTTTGCCCAGTCGAACTTGCCGCCGTCGATGATCACGCCGCCGATGCTCGTTCCGTGTCCGCCGATGAATTTCGTCGCGGAGTGAACCACAATGTCAGCTCCGCGCTCGATCGGGCGCATGAGATACGGCGTGGCAAAGGTGTTGTCAACGATGAGCGGGATCGCGTTTTCGTGGGCGGCGTCAGCCAGCGCGTCAATGTCGACAACGGTGCAGTTTGGGTTGCCGAGGGTTTCCGCGAAGATGAGCTTTGTGTTCGGGCGGACCGCGGCTCGAACCTCAGAAAGGTTTGAAGCGTCCACAAACGTACACTCAATCCCGAAATCTGACAGAGTGTTTTGGAAGAGATTAAACGTTCCGCCATAGATAAATTTGTCTGAGATGATATGATCCCCGGCGCGCGCGATGTTTTGCACGGCATACGCAATCGCGGCGGAGCCGGAGGCCGTCGCCAGCGCCGCGGCGCCGCCCTCAAGCGCGGCAATGCGGCGCTCAAACACGTCGTTCGTGGGGTTCATCAGGCGAGTATAGATATTGCCGCTTTCGGTCAGGGCAAAGCGTCCCGCCGCGGACGCTGACGACGGGAAAACATATGAGGTTGTTTGATAAATCGGCACGGCGCGCGAATCCGTCGCGGGATCGGGAGCCTCCTGCCCGACGTGGAGCTGAAGCGTCTCGAACTTATAATTTTTAGACATAATTGACCTGCCTTTCTTTACGTAATTTTGAGCGGGAAAAGCGCGTGGACGCGAAAGACGTATGCTGCGACTGATTTTACCACGGCGGGACGGCGTTTGTAAAGAATTTTCTGGAATGCGGCGTCTGCGGAAGCTTTTATGCAAATTGCCATATTGACATACTATACATATTATAGTTATGATGCGTATTAATGAAAACAAAAATGGAAAGGAAGGAGGCGTCAGCCTTGAACAAAACCGACAATGCGGGTGTTGTGAAGAGAGCCTTTTTCGTTCTGGGCGGCATACTTTTTGTCACGAATGTTGTCTTGAAAATAGTATTTTTCCATTTTGCCATGGATTTTTTGCTTGAAAATATTTTTTTAAGCAATATTATCGCGACCGCGCTTTATCTCGCGGTTTTTGCCGTATTGGCTGACAGTGCGCGGCGCGTAAAAGAGCACTGCGCCGCGAGGAGCCTGTTTTTCTTGTGGGGCTTCATACTTTTGCTTGGATTATTTCAGAACATATACATAATAGCGAGTCTTCCGACCGACGCCGGCGGCGCGCGGGCGATCATTGCCGGCGGGATAGCAATTGAAGTGCTTGAGGCGGCGGTCGGCGCTTTTGCGTCGTATTTACTGACCGGGAAAAAGCTGTTCGCGAAGCTTGCCGTCATAGACACGGCTGTGATATTGTTCGCGCTGTCCGGTCTGCTGGTTCCTCCGGGGAATACCTTCAGACTGCTTACAAGGCTTGCAATGCAGTATTCCGGGCTGCTTATACTGAATTTTTTGGGAATTGGTTTTTTTTACGCTGAGAGGGGCGGCAAGGAAAAGTAAAGCCTATACTCCGGCACGATTTTACCTTGAACACTAACGCAGCTTTTTGCTTTTTATATAATTGCAATTTAATATGCTCGGGATGACGCGGAGGCTGACGGTATGCTTCCGCGTCATCCCGCTTTGAAATGTATAAGCACGGCTGAATTTTATGCGCTCTCCGCAAATTCCTATGATATTCATATGCGATACCCCTTGCAAAATTGTGCGCAATGGGGTAGAATGTAAAGAAGCTGGCGAATGAGGAGGCGGGGAAATGGCGGGAAGGACGCTTGCGGCAATGAGCGGCGGGGTCGATTCTTCCGTCGCCGCGCTGCTGCTCACACAGTCCGGGCATGACGTTGCGGGCGTGATGATGAAGCTCTTCGAGAACGAGGATGTCGGGCGTGACGTATACTCCTCCTGCTGCTCGCTTGCGGACAAGGGGGACGCCGAGCGCGTTGCCGCGCAGCTTGATATTCCGTTTTATGTTTTCAACTATGCGCAAATGTTCCGCGAGCGTGTGATGGACGGCTTTGCGCACAGCTATTTTCGCGGGGAGACGCCGAATCCGTGCATCGAATGCAATCGTTATCTAAAATTCGGCGCTTTATTCGAGCGCGCCGGGGAGCTTGGCTGCAGCGCCGTCGCGACGGGGCATTACGCAAGAATCGAAAAAACAGGAGAGCGGTATCTTCTGAAGCGCGCGCTTGACAGCACAAAGGATCAGAGCTATGTGCTTTATTTCATGACGCAGGCACAGCTTGCCAAAACGCTGCTGCCGCTGGGCGGCCTTACAAAAGCGCGCGTGCGGGAGCTTGCGGAGGAGCATGGCTTTGTCAACGCGAAAAAGCCCGACAGCCAGGATCTGTGCTTTGTGCCGGACGGAGATTATCAGGCGTTTTTGGAGCAATACGCAAGCGCGGAGGAGGGTTACGGCAACTTTAAGGACAAACGCGGCAACGTTCTCGGCAGGCACGGCGGGATTTTTCGCTATACAATCGGGCAGCGCCGGGGGCTTGGGATTTCCGGCAGAGGCAGATTGTATGTCACGGGTCTTGACCCGGGAACAAATACCGTCACGCTCGGAGAGAATACGGAGCTGTTCTCGACGGCGTTTGACGTGCGCGATGTAAACATGATTGCGGCTGAGGCCCTTTTCGGGACGCAAAGGCTTGAAGTCAAGATTCGCTATTCCCACGCCGCAAAGCCGGCTGCCGTCATGATGACGGATGAGCGCTCTGTGCGTGTGGAGTTTCTCGAGGCGCAGCGGGCGGTCACGCCGGGTCAGGCAGCGGTGTTCTATGATGGCGATACAGTCGTCGGAGGCGGAATAATTTGCGCGGACAGATGATTTGGATAAATCTTACGGGGGATAAAACATGACGATATATGAAGTGCAGCAGGAGATTTTACGCCTGAAAAAAGAGAAAAACATCTGCATTTTGGCACACATTTATCAGGCGAGGGAGATACTTGAGGTTGCGGATTACACGGGGGACTCCTATGGGCTTTCCGTATCCGCGGCGCAGGACGGCAAGCCGTCGGCGATTATGTGCGGCGTGAGGTTCATGGCGGAAACTGTGAAAATGCTCTCGCCGGCGAAGTCGGTTTATCTGCCGAATCCAACCGCCGGCTGTCCCATGGCGGACGGACTGAGTCCGGAGAGGCTGCAGAAGGCGATCGGCAAATATCCGGGGCATACCGTTGTGTGCTATATGAACACAACTGCGGAAATCAAGGCGATGAGCGATGTGTGCGTTACGTCGAGTTCTGCTGTGCGGATTCTTAAGGCAGTGGAAAATCCCGATATTCTTTTTGTGCCGGACTGTAATCTCGGCGCGTATGTCGCAAGCCAGCTTCCGGACAAGAACATTAGGCTCATAAACGGCGGATGTCCGACCC
>JAITGW010000185.1 GCA_031280325.1 Oscillospiraceae bacterium | reverse complement strand
CATCGGGACACGTTTTGTCGTATAACAAAAGCGCGCTGGCGCTTCTCGGCGCGAAAACCGCGGAAATCGGACAGCACATCATGCTTCTGCACAGGGGAGAGGATTTTCGGCGCATAGTAGAGGGCGCGCTGTGCGGCGAAAAACGCCGGCAAATCCTTGAATTCGGCGGCAGAATGTGCCGATGTATCGCCGACCCCGTTGCGGACGAGCGCGGCTTTCACGGCGTGGTGATTGTAATTTTGGACGTTACGGAGGCTGTGGGGCGCGAAAAATTCCGGCGGGAGTTTACCGCGAACGTCTCGCATGAGCTTAAAACGCCGCTGACGTCCATATCTGGCTATGCCGAGCTTATAAAGTCAGGAATTGCAAGCGCCGAAGATGCGCGCGAATTCTCCGCCAGCATATATGACGAGGCGCAGCGGACGATCGCGCTTGTGGGCGATATAATCTTTCTCTCAACGCTTGACGAAGAGCCGCCAATGGAAAAAACGCCTATTAATCTGCGCGCCCTGTGCGAAAGAGTCCGCGCGCGCCTGTCCCGCGCGGCAGGAGGAAAACGCGTATCCATTACGGTTGCGGGAGACGCGGCTGAGGTTATCGGAGACGCCGCCCTGCTTGAGGCGATGATCTATAACCTCTGCGACAACGCCGTTAAGTATAACCGCGACGGCGGGAGCGTCGAGCTTTGTGTCAGCGCGGCGGAGGATGGCGCCGTTCTGCGTGTGACTGATACGGGAATCGGCATTCCCGGCGCGGAGCGGGAGCGGATTTTCGAGCGTTTTTACAGGGTCGATAAGGGGCGGAGCCAGGCAGTGTCCGGCACGGGACTCGGACTTGCGATAGTCAAGCACGCGGCGGCGCTCCATAACGCGGCAATCTCAGTGGAAAGCGGCGATTGGGGCAGCACGTTTACGGTAAAATTCCAGAAGGAGGCGCAGGATAATGCTTGAATACGAGCACGGAGGGCAAAAGCTGTCCGGAATACGGCTGGACTTTTCGGTGAACCTGAATCCGCTTGGAATGCCGGACAGTGTCCGCCGTGCGCTGCGGGAGAGCATCGATTCTTTCGCGCCGTACCCCGACCGTGATTGCGCCGCGCTTCGCGCCGCGCTTGGCTCCGCGCTTGAAGTTTCGCCGGAGTATATTTTGTGCGGGAACGGAGCGAGTGACCTGATTCTGCGCATATGCGCCGCGCTTCGCCCGAAAATTGCGGCGACGCTAACGCCCACGTTTTCGGAATACGCACGCTGCGTCCGGCTGTTCGGAGGGGAAACGCGCCCGATTGAAAGTGCGCACTGCGGAGATTTGGCGTTTATATGCACGCCCAACAATCCGACGGGGCGGCTTGCCCCGATAGAATTCATACTGCAAACACTGGAGCATGGAATCCCGGTCGTCGTTGACGAATGCTTTATCGAGTTTACGGATGGGCAGTCCGCGCTTCCGTACATAGCGCGATATCCAAACCTGATCGTACTGCGCGCATTCACGAAAATATACTCCATGGCGGGGCTGCGCCTCGGCTATATTGTCTGTTCGGACGCGAAGCTCTTGGCGCGTATTGCGGCGTTCGGCGCGGAGTGGAACGTCTCCGCGCCTGCGACTGTCGCGGGGCTTGCCGCTCTCAGTGAGAGTGACTGGATCGCGCGGACGCGATCCCTTGTGAAAGCTGAGCGCGGATTCATGGCGGAGGAGCTCGTGCGCCGCGGGATTGAGACAGAGCCGTCCGACGCGAACTTCCTGCTGTGCAAAAGCTCCGCTCCGCTGGCGCGGTCGCTGCGCGGATTTGGAATCGCGGTGCGTGATTGTTCAAACTTTGCGGGTTTGGACTCGCGCTATTTCAGGATAGGACTGAAAACGCGGGAGGAGAATCTTGCGCTGCTGGAAGCGCTTGACGAGACGCTGAAAATAAAAGTCACTTGAGTGTAATTCGGGAACCTTTATATATCCTGAGCGTATATTATTTTGTGCCATTGTATTGACAAAATTCCGCTGATGGTGTATAAAGGAGATTATTCAAATTGAAATTTATGAAGCGAGGGGAGCGTTGCGCAGTGGCAAAAGGTGCCGCTGATGCGGAAATTGAGGAGCGCAGACCGATAAGGTTCGGCGAGCTTCGATATATCGAAAATCTTAGACTCGAAACGTCAACCGGGCGCCCGATTCGAATAATGGTTGAAGATGAACTTTATTCTGAGCGGAACGACGGCGCGGAAGAGAAAGCCGAGCGCGGGAGCTAGAAGCGCGTTCACACTTTTACAAAAGATTGGATTTGTGCGGAATGTGGTGGAGCAGATTTTGCGCCTGGACGAGAAGGAAGAGCGGCTTTGTAATAATTACCGTAATCGGCGCGCTGCTTGCGATGTATACCGTCGCGCTGACGTTCCGCGGCGAGCTGTGGGGACTTGTCAGCGTTCAGGCTGACGCGGGCGGAGGGACGAGCCGCGTTTTGACTCCGGGAGGCTGGATTCTTATCACCCTGGTTTTCGTGTATAATATAATAATGCCGGTCATCAGGAAGAAAAACGAGGACGACACAAAAAACGAGCAAAAAAGGCTTGAGGGCGAAGCCTCAAACGCAATTGCGCGCAGCAGGCTTTACAACAACATGATTTGCGAGTTTTCGGAGAGCTGTCAGAAAAAGGCGCACACCGTGCAGGGGATAATATCACGGATACTTCGGGGCAAGAGAGAGGCTGTTCCAATACTGACTAAGCCGTGCGACCAGCTAAACCAGCTGCTTGACTCGATGCGCGAGATTTCGGCGACAATGCTTGCCGTCGGATATGAAATTAGTAAGGACGATATCTACATAAGCCTGGCATTTCAGACAATGAATAATGAGGGAAAAGCTGGCAAATGGGAATGGGCGAGCATAAATCGGCAGGAGGGCTTGTCGTTTGAGGAGTTAACAAACGGCAGGAATCCCAAATCCACATTTCAAACGCTTTTGGAGAGCGGTAATCCGTATATCTTCAGCAACAGCAAGCAAGCGCTGTATCAGGCGGGGCAATATATCCCCGACCG
>JAITGW010000178.1 GCA_031280325.1 Oscillospiraceae bacterium | reverse complement strand
AATGCGCCGCCGCGCCTGAACGCCGTTTTGACAAGCGCGAACGCGTCCACAATCGACGTTGGCTCCGGCGTGGTTACAATAAACGTCTCCGCCGAACCGGCGATCATTTGCAGGATGTTCTCCGTAATTCCCGCGCCGACGTCGCACAGCACATAATCAATCGGGCTGTCGAGCTCCGCAAGGCTTTGCATGAGGCGGGCAACCCTTTCCGGCGGCAGATTCAGCAGCGCCTGCGCGCCGCTCCCCCCGGAGATAAAGCGCACGCCGTCATAGCCGATCTGTATGATCTCCTGAAGCGTTTTCTCTCCCCGAAAAAAATGCGACAGGTTCGCTTTAGTCTGCACGCCGAGCAAAACGTCGATATTCGCAAGTCCGAAGTCCGCGTCAAGCACAAGCGGACGTATGCCAAACTGCGCCAGCGCGATTGCGAGGCTCAGCGCGAAAGTGCTCTTCCCCGCGCCGCCCTTGCCGCTGGCAATTGTTATTATTTTCGGCCCGAAAGCTCTTTTCATATCATAATCCATAGCGGCATTATAGCATATCCCGCGTCAAAGGCGCAAGCCCGGAGCAAAAAGTTTTTTTAAGCGCCGCAAAACGGGGACGCCTGTCCAATCCGCCGTTGACCGCGAGCGCGCGGCGTGGTAAAATGGAGATGAACTCTTTTCTCGAGGAGGCGTTTTTCGCCCATGCTGCAAATCAACAATCTAACCGTAACCATGAAAAAAGACCTGCGCACAATCTTCTCCGATTTCAGCTTTACAATGTCCGACACCGACAAGGCCGTCATAATCGGCGAGGAGGGGAACGGCAAAAGCACACTGCTGAAGCTTATATACGATCCCGCGCTCGCGGAACCATACTGTGAGTATTCCGGCGAAATCATCACGCGCGGCGCGCGCCTCGGATATCTCGCGCAGGAGATGAGCGAGGATGAGAAGTCGCAAAGCGCCGAGGGTTATTTCTCCGCCGTCTCCGGCTTCTATGACATTACGCCGAAAGAGCTTTCCCGCTTCTGCCGAGAGCTTGGACTTCCGGCGCAAACGCCGTATTCGGAGCAGATTATCGAGACGCTCTCCGGCGGGGAGCGCGTGAAGCTTCAGCTTCTTCGCCTGATGATCGAGGATCCGGATCTGCTGCTGCTTGACGAGCCGTCGAACGACATCGACATCGGCGCGCTGGAATTTTTGGAGCGGTTCATAAACACCTGCGGCAAGCCGGTGCTGTTCGTGTCCCACGATGAGACATTGATTGAAAACACCGCAAACGTCATTATCCACATCGAACAGGTGCGGCGCAAAACGCTCGCCCGCGCGACCATCGCCAGGGCGCCGTATCGCGAATACGCGCAGACGCGGCTGCGCTCGCTCGGCAAGCAGGAGCGCGACGCGAGCAAGGAGAAAGAGGAGTTTGACAAAAAGGCGGAGCGTTTTCGGAAAATCGCCCAGAAGGTCGAACATCGTCAGAACATCGTGTCACGCCAGGATCCTCACGGCGGTCAGCTGCTCAAGAAGAAAATGCACGCGGTCAAGGCTCAGGAAAAACGCCTCGATAAAGAGCGCGACAGCCTCACGCAGCCGCCTGACACAGAGTCCGCAATTTTCCTGAAATTTCCGGAAAACACGCGCGTTCCGAACGGCAAGACCGTGCTGAATTTCCGCCTGGACGAGCTGTCGGCGCAGGGGCTCCCCCTCGCGCGGGACATTGAGCTGACTGTTACCGGCGCGGAAAAGCTCTGCATCATCGGACGCAACGGCGCGGGTAAAACCACCCTCCTGCGTATGATCGCGCGGCAGCTGCTTGCGCGCGGCGACATCAGGGCGGGCTATATGCCGCAGAATTATTTCGAGCTTTTGCCGATGGACGCCCTGCCGCCGGATTTTCTTGCGCCGTCAGGACTCAAGGACGACCTCACCCGCGCGAAAACCCTGCTCGGCAGTGTGAAATATACGCCGCAGGAGATGGAGCATAAAATTTCCGCGCTGTCCGGCGGGCAAAAGGCGAAGCTGATGTTTTTGAAAATGATCCTCGACGGCTGCAATGTCCTGATCCTCGACGAGCCGACGCGCAACTTCTCACCGCAGTCAAATCCCGTAATCCGTGAGATCCTCCGCGAATACGGCGGCGCGATAATCTGCGTCTCCCATGACCGCAGATTTATTTCCGAGGTGTGCGGCAAGATATACGAACTGACGGCACAAGGCTTGCGCCCGGCGGACATCAGCGGACAAACGGATGCGGGCGCGGCAGACAAATAATGCAATCCATTCCTAAAACAGATTGGTTCATGCTGAAAAAGATTTCATAAAATATTCAAAAACATTAAAATACACTTGACATGAGCCACTACAAGTTGTATCATTACTTGCGCAGACATACAAGCGAGGCACAATATATGGTGTATGCGCGGCAAAATCGGGAGGGACGAGCCATGACAGGGACAGGAACAACAGTAATTACGGGAATCAAAAAACGCGACGGGCGCACAGCCGAATTTAATCTCGGCAAAATTGCCAGCGCCATAAACAAGGCGTTTTCGGCGACATACCGCCGCAACTGCGCCGATATGTCGGCACAGCTTGCCGGCGAGGTCCTCTCGATCCTCGAGCTTGAGGGCATATCCGATCCCGAAGTGGAGCATATCCAGGACGTGGTCGAGCGCGTTCTCATGGAAAACGGCTATGTCACCACAGCGAAAGCATACATATTGTACCGCGAGGAGCGTTCGCGCCGCCGCCAGATGAACACCCGCCTTATGCGCACGTTCAATGAGATCACATACGCTGACGCGCGCGACTCGGACGTGAAGCGCGAGAACGCGAACATCGATGGCGATACAGCAATGGGCGTCATGCTCAAATACGGGTCGGAGGGCGCGAAGCAGTTCTATAACATGTTCGTCCTAAATCCGGATCATTCGAAAGCCCATAACGACGGAGACATACACATCCACGACCTCGATTTTTTGACGCTCACGACGACGTGTACGCAGATCGACATAATCAAGCTCTTCCGCGGCGGCTTCTCCACGGGACACGGCACCCTGCGCGAGCCGAATGACATCAACTCCTATGCCGCGCTCGCGTGTATCGCGATTCAGTCGAACCAAAACGACCAGCACGGCGGGCAGAGCATCGTCAACTTCGACTACGGCATGGCGGAGGGCGTGCGCAAGACCTTTGTCCGCCTGTACCGCCAGAACCTCGCCAAGGCGCTGCTGCTTGAAAACGAGGATATGCCCGATCCGGAGGAGGAGCTCCGCGCGGTTATTTCCGCGATACGCGAGGAGACGGGGCATTTCCCGACGCTTGAGAATTTTGAAGCCTATCAGGACATTGAGCGCGCGCGTCTGACAAAATTCGGAGACGAAGCGTTTCTTCGAAAAGTGCAGCGCGCGGCGCAGCGGCACGCGCAGAAAGAGACTGACCGCGCGACGTATCAGGCAATGGAGGCGTTTATCCACAATCTAAACACGATGCACAGCCGCGCCGGCGCGCAGACGCCGTTCTCGTCGATTAACTACGGTATGGACACCTCACCCGAGGGGCGCATGGTCGTCCGCAACGTGCTGCTCTCTACAGAATCAGGCTTGGGCGACGGTGAAACGCCGATATTCCCGATCCAGATTTTCCGCGTCAAGGACGGGGTAAACTATAACCCCGGCGAAGTGAATTATGATCTTTTCAAGCTCGCCTGCCGTTGCAGCGCAAAACGCCTGTTCCCAAACTTCTCGTTTATGGACGCGCCGTTTAACCTCCAATATTATAAAGAGGGCAAACCCGAAACAGAGATCGCCTATATGGGCTGCCGCACCCGTGTGATCGGCAACACCTTTGACCGTGAGCGCGAGATTTGCAACGGGCGAGGCAACCTCTCGTTCACGTCGGTCAACCTCCCGCGCATTGCGATAAAGTCAAACGGCGACATCGGGCGCTTTTTTGAGGAGCTTGACCACAAGCTTGACCTTGTCGTCGATCAGCTGCTGGAGCGGTTTGAGATACAGTGCCGCAAGCACGTATACAACTATCCGTTCCTCATGGGTCAGGGCGTGTGGATCGACAGCGACAAGCTCAAATGGGACGATGAGGTGCGCGAGGTTCTAAAGCACGGCACTCTGACGATCGGCTTTATCGGGCTTGCCGAGACACTAAAGGCGCTCACCGGCGCTCACCACGGGGAGAGTGACAAAGCGCAGAATCTCGGACTTGAAATCGTATCGCACATGCGCCGCCGCTGCGACGAGGAGAGCGCGAAGCGCGCGCTCAATTTCTCGCTCATCGCGACTCCGGCGGAGGGCCTTTCCGGCCGCTTTGTAAAGATCGACAAGGTCAAATACGGTGAAATCCCCGGCGTGACCGACAGGGACTATTACACCAACAGCTTCCACGTGCCGGTCTATCATGCCGTCGGCGCGTTCAAGAAGATTCAGCTCGAAGCGCCGTATCACGCGCTGACGAACGCGGGTCACATCAGCTACATCGAGATGGACGGCGACCCGAGCGGCAATCTCGAAGCCTTTGAGCGCGTGATCCGCTGCATGAAGGACGCCGGAATCGGCTACGGCTCGATCAACCACCCCGTTGACCGCGATACGGAGTGCGGATACACAGGCGTAATCGGCGACACGTGCCCCAAGTGCGGCAGACGCGAAGCCGATGGTCAAAGCTTTGAACGTATCCGGCGTATAACCGGATATCTCGTCGGGACGCTTGATCGCTTTAACAACGGCAAGCGCGCGGAGGAGCGCGACAGGGTCAAGCACGGGATATAAGCGCATCCGCAAAGTTGTTTCGGTATAATAAACATAACATATCATCGCCTCTGCAACGCGAGCGAGCTTGCGCTGCACTAGGCTCAGATATATTGCAACAATAAAGCTTCAGGCGCGGGCGTCCGCGTCTGAATGCGTATTCGGAGGCATATATGCGTATCGCTGGAACAGTTCAGGATTCGATAGTTGACGGACCGGGTCTGAGATTTACGGTCTTTACCCAAGGCTGTCCGCACGCCTGCACCGGCTGTCACAATCCGGACACGCACAACCCGGACGGCGGCGCAGAGCGCAGCGTGGAATCGCTTATCGCCGAGCTTTGCGAAAACCCTCTCACATCCGGACTGACGCTTTCGGGCGGCGAACCGTTTATGCAGAGCGCTCCGTGCGCCGAGCTTGCCGCCGCCGCGCGTATGCGCGGACTTGACGTCTGGTGCTATTCGGGGTACACATTTGAGAAATTGCTAAAAAAAGCTTCTCATGATCCGGATGTTTTGGCGCTGCTTGAAAATACCGACGTACTCGTCGATGGTCGCTTCATCCCCGATCAGCGCTCGCTGGAGCTGCGCTTTCGCGGCAGCCGAAACCAGCGGATCATCAGCGTCCCGGAAAGCCTGAAATCCGGCAAGGCTTCGGAAATCGAGCTATAGCCCCGCCGCAATGTCCGGCTCGTACTGTCGCGATGCGGCATATATCTGTTACTGACACAGCATCTCCTCCCGCTCTGTCAAAATCCGCCGTCAACTCCGAGAATCTGCCCCGTGACAAAGCGCGCGCTTTCCGAACACAGAAAGCTAACCGCACCCGCAACGTCCTCCGCCGAGCCGATTCTGCCAAGTGCCGCGCGCGAAGCCAGCTCCGCCATCTCATCAGGTGAAAACCGAGCGTTCATATCGGTGTCAATTACGCCCGGCGCGACGCAGTTGACGCGGATTCCCGACGGTCCAAGCTCCCGCGCGAGCGATCTTGTCAGACTGTGCAGAGCCGCCTTGCTCGCGGCGTAAACGCTCTCGCAGGATGCGCCGCGCCCGCCCCAGACGGAACCGATGAATACAATGCTCCCGCCCCCGCGCCGCAGCATTCCGGGCATCGCCGCGGACACCGCGTTGACCGCGCCGCCGAAATTCACGCCGAACACCTCGCGCCAGCGCGGCGCGGCGTCCTGAAAAACCCCGTAATCGCCGACGCCCGCGTTGCACACAAGCGCGCTGATTTCACCCGATTTGCGGAGCATTTCCGTGACCGCGCCCACATCGGAGACATCCGCGCAAAGCGCGGTTCCGCCGATCTCGCGCGCGAGCGCCTCCGCCGTCTCGCGGCTGCTGTTATAGTTGACTATTACGGAATATCCATCCGCCGCAAGGCGGCGCGCAATCTCCGCGCCGATTCCGCGCGACGCTCCGGTCACAAGCGCGTTTTTCATGGCAATCTCCTATCTGTGTACAAGTCTTTCAGCTGTCTCAACAAGCGTTCGGACGAAATATTCCGCCTCGGTCTCGGTGTTTTCGCGGCCGAAACTCACTCGCAGCGCGCCGTCAATCTCATCCGTCGGCAAGCGCATCGCGGTAAGCACCCGGCTGCGCGCTCCGCGGCGGCACGCGCTTGAGCGTGACAGGCAAATCCCCGCATCCTCAAGGCAGTTCATCAGCACCTCGCTGCGATAGCCCGGAAGAGCGATGCTCATGATATACGGCGACGTCTGCCCGCACGACGCGATGACCTTTGCGCGGGGAATCCTTGTTATGCCCTGCATGACAATCGTCCGCAGCCGCTCCGCGTGGTTGAGGTTTTCCGCAAGCTCCCGCATTGCAAGCTGTGCCGCAACTCCGAACGCCGCAATGGCGGAGACGTTTTCCGTGCCCGGGCGCAGCCCCATCTCCTGCTGACCGCCGAAAAGTATCGGCGCGACGCCGGCGCCGGGGCGGACATAAAGCGCGCCGGCTCCCTTCGGCGAGTAAAGCTTGTGCGCCGAAATCGAAATCAAATCCGCACCGATCGTCTCCGCCGTGAACGGAAGCTTGCCGAAGCCCTGCACCGCGTCAACGTGGAACACGGCTTTCGCCGCCGCTCCGCGTATCGCGCGCGCGTACTCCGCCGCGGGGCTGACCGCCCCCGTCTCGTTGTTTACAAGCATCAGCGACACCAGGATTGTATCGGCGCGCAGCGCGTCTCGCAAATCCTGCGCCGCGACGACGCCATTCCCTGACGGCGGAAGAATTGTAACGTCAAAGCCCAGTTTTTTCAGGCGCTCAAAAGCGTTTAGAACAGCCGAATGCTCCGCGCCGGATGTGATTACATGCCCTCCGCGACGCCGCGAAAGCTCGGCGGCGCCCAAGACTGCGAGATTATCGGACTCCGTCCCGCCGGAGGTGAAATGCACATGCTCCGCGCGCACTCCAAGTGCGGAGGCAACACTTCGGCGCGCGCCGGATAACATCTCCTCCGCCGCCTTGCCGATAAAATGCCCCGACGAAGGATTGCCCCACTCAGAGCGCATGGCGCGTTCCGCCGCCGCTATTGCCTCCTCGCGCGGCGCAGTCGTGGCGGCGTTGTCAAAATATATAACCCGTCTCATAACCCACCTCATTCTTGCTTTTTTTACGGTTTTATTATATACTGAACCGACCCAAATAACAAGGAGTTTTTAGTCGCTATGACCTTTCACATCGAGACGCTGGGCTGCAAGGTCAACCAGACCGAATCCGCCGCCGTTGCCGAGCTTCTGCACGCTCACGGCCTGCGCCGCGCGGAGGCCGAGGAGAAAGCCGCCGTCGTCATACTAAACACCTGCGCCGTTACGGGAGAGGCGTCGCGCAAGTCCCGCCAGGCGGCGCGGCGCCTTATGCGCGAGAATTCCGGCGCGGCGCTCGTAATATCGGGATGCGCAACGCAGCTTGAGCCGCAGTGGGCGCGCGACCTCGGCGCGATACTCGTCTCCGGAAGCGCCGGACGGCGCGTGCTTGCCTCCCGTGTCGTCCGTATCGCCCTCGGAGAAGCGCCGGAGCCGTCACCGCAGTCCGCGGCGCCGCTCCCGCGGGACCTTGAGCGTCTGCCCGGCGGCGCCGCTCCCGGGCGCACGCGCGCAATGCTGAAAATCCAGGACGGGTGTGACAATTTCTGCTCGTACTGCGTGATTCCGCGCATACGCGGGCGCGTGCGCTCTCTGCCTCCGCCGGAAATTGCCGCGGAGGCGGCGCGTCTATCGGCGCTCGGCCTCCGCGAAATTGTCCTCAACGGAATCGAAATCTCATCATACGGCCGCGATTTGCCTGACGCGTCGCTCATTGACGCGATTACGGCAGCCTCCGCCGCCGCGCCGAATGCGCGCCTGCGGCTGACCTCGCTTGAGCCGTCCACCGTGACGGAAGAGCTTTGCGGCGCGCTCTCCGGCGTTCCGAACCTATGCGACCATTTTCATCTCTCTCTCCAGTCCGGGTCGGACGGCGTGCTGCCGCGTATGCTGCGAAAATACGATACCGCGGGCTTTTTCCGCGCTCTGTCGAATTTGCGCTCGCGCTTTCCGAACGCGGGCGTGACCGCCGATCTGATCTGCGGCTTCCCGGGCGAAACCGACGCGCAGTTTGACGCGTCGCTCACGTTTATCGGGCGCTGCGCCTTTTCGGACATGCACGTGTTTCCGTATTCCGCGCGCCCCGGAACTCCCGCCGCCGCAATGCCGGATCAAATTCCCCACACGATACGCCGCGCGAGGGCGCGTGCCGCAAGAGAGCTTGCGGAGACAATGCGCGAACGCTTCATTGCGTCGCAGCTCGGGCGGACGCTGCCCGTGCTTTTTGAGCGGGAGAGCGGCGGGCGCCGGATCGGGTACACGGGAAATTATCTGGAGGTCAGCGTATCCGGCGCGCTCTCGCGCGGCGATATGCTTAATGTTTCTTTGACGCGTGCGCGCGGGAGCGAAATATTCGGGGAACTCGCGGAGTGAACGCGGACGCGTCCGCAGCTTTTGCAAAGGCTCGGGCGCACCCTTTCTCAAAATATGCAGCGGCTGAACCTGAGTTCAGCCGCTTGCGTCTTACTTGAGCCAGGAGAGAAGTCCGCTCTCGCCGGCGCGTGCGTTGACTACGTCGATCGCCCCCGAGAGAAGCTTTGCAGCGTCCGCGCGCGTTATCGCCTCAGCGGACACTCCCGCAAGTCCGGATGGCAGGATATTGCACGATACGAGGTTTGCCGACGCGGTCTGAGCCCAGACCGGCACCGCAAGATTCTCCGGCTGGAACGCGCCGACGCTGTAAACGTCGGTTATCCCAAGCGCGTTGTTCAGCACAACGGCCGCCTCCGAGAACGTTATCGCGGCGCCCGCGTTAAATACAGGCCGCCCCATCGAGTCGCGATAGCCGCTGATCATTCCGCCAAGCAGCGCGGCTGAAACATACGGCTTTACCCACATGGGAATCTCCGCATCGTCGAAAAATCCTGTCCTGCTCACGCCGTCAAGCGTCTCTGTCCCGGCAACCGACATGCACATTGCAAGAAACTCCCCGCGCGAAACCTCCTCGTCCGGGCGGAAGAAATACTTGCCGCCCATTTTTTCCCCCGTGAACACGCCGTTTTCCGCAAGAACAAGCGCCGAGTATTCCGCGTCGTTGCCGCTCATGTCGGAATAGGTGATTTTTGTGTTCTGCTTCTTGATGCTGACCGTCACTGTCGCGGGCTTTGAGACAGCCCCGCGGCTGTCCACCGCGACATAGGTGAAGCTGTCCTTGCCGCGCGCGCTCTCCTCCGGCGCATAGCTGAAGCCGCCGCCCTCGCAAAGCGACGCCGCGCCTTTTTTCGGCATTCCCGTGATCTCAAACGTCACGCTGTCTCCGTCGGGATCAACCGCCTTGAATTTGCCCGCGGCCTCCACGCCGCGATAGGTCGTAAGCTCCAGATTTTCCGCAATGGGTGCGCTGTTTTTACCGTCGCTGATTTCAATTGTCGTGTCGTTTGCGAGAGCCGTCACCGACGTGCCAAGCACGGCGACTGACAAAAGCGCGATAAGCGCCGCCCTCATTGCCTTTTTCGGAATTCTTTTCATTGGTTACGCCTCCTTGAATTGATGTATTGACACTAATATTCTTGGCAGGAAATCGGGTTTTATTCCCTCTGTTGTGAAATATTTACATATTGCTCCGCAAATTAAACCTTGCGCGCAAACATTACCAAACTGAAATCCTCCTCTGCCGTCAACACTACCCGCGAGGTGAATTTCATGAAAAACCATATGAAACATAAGCTTTTCGGCGCGCTTGCGGCCCTGGCGCTGTCCGCATCAACGCTCTATAGCGCGCTTTCCGCCGGCGAAGTCAGATATACCGTAAAATCCGGCGACTCGCTTTGGACAATCTCGCGGCTGTACGCCACGACGGCAGACGAGCTGCGCCGCCTGAACAATCTTGCAAGCGACTCGCTTTTGCCCGGGCAAGTGCTTGTCGTCTCCGCGCCCGCGTCGAACGCGGAGAAGCTCTATGTTAATTATATCGTCCGCCGGGGCGACACGCTCGGCAAAATCGCGGAGGCGTTCGGCACTCAGGTTGAATTTATCCGCTCGCTCAACGGCGTGAAAAACGACATGATCTATATCGGCGACTCGCTTAAGGTTCCGGCAGAGTATTTTGAGCACACGGTGCAAGACGGAGATACCCTTTGGAAGCTTGCCCTGCGCTATTCCAGCGCCACGGCGCGGATCAAGCTCTTTTCGGGTATTGATCTTGACGATCTGCGCGTCGGTCAGATCCTGAAAATCCCCGGTCAGCAAAGCGCGCCGACAACATCGGCTCCGCCTCCCGCGCCGACAATACCCACAAAAACGTATATAACATATAGCGTCGAGCGCGGCGACACCGTTTGGCGCGTTTCTGTGAAGTTCGGAATCCCCATGCAGGAGCTTCTGTCGGACAACGGGCTGAATACGGAGTCAGTACTGAGTCTTGGGCAGCCGCTGAAAATCGCAAGGCATCACATCCCCGTCGTGCCGACGCCCGGGGCAAAATACGGCGAATATCTCGACTGGTGGACGCAGGCGCAGTACGTCGTGCCGATTGACAAGGTAATCACCATACACGACTTTGACACGGGCAAAACGTTTAAGATTAAGCGAACAATCGGGGCGGGTCACGCGGATTGCGAGCCGCTTACGGCGGCGGATACGGCCGCCGCCAAGGCTGTTTTCGGCGGATTTACGTGGACGCCGCGCGCCGTAATCGCAGAGGCTGACGGGCGGCGTCTCGCCGCGTCAATGTCGTTCTACCCCCATGACGTAAGCTATATCGCAAACAACAACTTCCAGGGACACCACGACCTGTATTTTGCAAACTGCATCCGTCACGCCGACGGACTTCCCGATCCGAATCAGCAGCGGCTCGTTGAAAAAGCCGCCGGGCGGTAAACGAAAAAAAGAGGAGGCAAAAAGCCTCCTCCTCATCTTATGCAAATTTTTGACTATTTCCCGTGCCCCGGGAACGCCGGAACCTGCTTTTGCTGTCCGAACACAGGGTTGCGCGCAAGAAAGCCGAACACCTTTGCAAAGCCGTCATACGGCTCTTCATCCGGGAACGCGCGGAGAATTGCCTCTGTGCGCTCCTTATAGCCCGCCTTAAACTCAGAGTGAGTGAGAATATACATGTCGTTGTTTTTTATTCCGCGAATCACGCGCTCGCCCGCCTCTTCAATCGTGCGCTCAATGCGGGAAAAATCAATATCAGCCGGGAAAGCAAACGGCGGCGGCGCGTCCCCGCCGTCTTTCTGCACGGGCGGAGCCATCGGCGGCAGCTTTTCTCCCAGCAGCTCCTCCTGCACCTCGCGTCCGGAGGTTCCAAGACTTGACTTAAACGGGCCGGGACAAAGCACGGCGGCGCTGTATCCCTCCGGCAGGTCGCAGCGCAGAGTTTCCATAATCCCGATTACCGCCTGCTTGGTAAGATTGTACAGACCGCAGTTAGGCACAGGGATGAGGGCCGCCTTGCTCGCCGTGCTGACGACAAATCCTCCCTCGCCGTGCGCAAGCATACGCGGAACGATCTCCTGGATTCCGTTCAGAACGCCCAGAATATTCACGCGCAGCGCAAAATCCGTATCCTTCGTGCTGACCTCCCAGAGCGGAGCGTGCGCGCCGCCGATTCCCGCGTTGTTTACAAGCAGATGAATGTTTCCGAACTTCGCTGCGGCCTCGTCCGCCGCCGCCCGATATGCGCCGCGGTCGCTGACGTCGAGTTTTATGCCCATTGCGCGGTCGGAGAAGCAGCCCAGCGCTTCGTCAATCGCGGTCTGCCGCAGGTCGGCAATGACGATGTTCATTCCCTCTTTGTGGGCGGCCTTCGCGATGCCGAGTCCGATTCCGCTCGCGCCGCCTGTAATAAACGCTGTTTTGCCTTCAAGGCTTTGCATTGAGTGTTGCATAATATCCTCCAAAAAAATTTCTTGCATTTTACCACGCGCCGCCCGAAATCTCAATAGTCTTTTGGCGAAGACTCAATTGCCTCCGTTCCGGGGGCCGTATTTACAGATTCCGGGACATGACTTTGCGCCGTCAGCCGCATGAAATTCACAAGCAGCCGCGCCAAAATCGCGCCGTACAGCAGACTTTCCGTCAGAGAGGAAAAATCCGCCAGCGCGACGGCGCAGAGGAACACCCCGCATATATGGAAAAACGCGGCGCGCCCCGGGTGGTTTTTTGAAAACACCGCGCCCGCAGTGTAATAAAAGCTCATCGCGGCGCACACGATCGCGGCGGCGGAAAAGCCGAACGTCAAAAGCTCAGGATTCGTCTGATTCGCGCGGTAAAGCTCAATGAGCCAGACAGTGCAAAAAAGCTCCGGCATAAACGCAAAAAGCTTTGCCAGTCCATCGGCGCGGCGCGCGCCCGCCGCAAATTCCACAACCGTGAACGCGATCCCGGACAAAAAGCACAGAACGCTCATCCCGCGCAGCAGGCGCCCGCGCGAAAGCTCCTCCTTGATCATGTTGCCCGGGCGGAGCAGCGCGCCGGACTGGCGCCACAGCGAAAACGCGCACCAGCACATCACGCCGAAGCACATCAGCGACACAACGGCGGCGGACGCGTCCGCGCCGCGGAACATCCGGCGATACCCCTCTCCGGGCTTGACGCGGCGCGATAGCATTATGGAAAACGTCAGCGCGCACGCAAAAATAAGCGCGCAATAGCCAAGGATAATGGTCGTCGTCACGGCGCCCGAAACGGCAAGCCCGCTCTCCGCCTCGAACACGGAGTGAAGCTGGCTGCGGCGCATTGCAAACCCGGCGGCAGCGGCAGTGACAAGACACATTGTTGAGGCAAGCGCAATTTTACGCATAAAAGGCGACCCTCTTTCGTATGAATACATTACCACATCTTGTCTGACGCGCAATCCGACAAGCAGCTTGCAAATAATTATACTACAAAAACATCCAAAGTCAAACAAAAGAGGTACCGCCATGAAAAAAACGCTTCTCACCGCTCTCGCGCTGACGCTTTTCGCCGCCGCGCTCTCAATTCTAGCCGTGATCGCGGTGCCCCCGGCGAATACGCCGCCCGCGGCTTATCCGGCGGCGAGCGCCGCAGCCTCTTCCCCTCCCTCGGAGACGCTCCGCCCGGTTCCGGCGGGGATCGCCGACGATAAGTTCGTCGTGCGCCTGAAAAACGGCGATACGGTTACGGAAATCTCCATGCGGGATTATCTTATAAGCGCCGTCGCCGGAGAAATGCCCGCAAATTTCGAGCCGGAGGCTCTCTCCGCCCAGGCGTGCGCCATACGTACATATGTGCTGTACCACATGCAGCCGGGATACGGCCGCCATGACGACGCGGACGTATGTACAAGCTCCTCCTGCTGCCTTGCGTTCAAGGACGAAGCTGCTCTGCGCGAAAAATGGGGGGACAGCTACGTCACAAACATGAATAAAATCGCGGACGCTGCGGACGCGAGCGACGGCGTGTATATCACATACGCCTCAGCGCCGATTCTCGCGGCGTTCCACGCGTCAAGCTTCGGCAGCACCGAGGACTGCTTTTCGGTATGGGGCGGAGATTATCTGTATCTGCGCTCCGTGAGCACACCGGAGACGGAGGCGGACGTCCCGAATCTCGTCTCATCTGTCACGGTTTCCGTTTCGGATTTTATTGAAACCGTCACAAAGGCTTATCCGGAGGCAAAATTCCCCGACGACGTGTCAAAATGGAACGCCGATATGTCCTTCGATCCCGCCGGGCGGCTGGAAGCGCTGCGCGTCGGCGGCGTCTCGATTCCGGGCGCCGAGCTGCGGCGTATATTCTCCCTGCGCTCCACCGCGGTATCCGTGATCTTCGGCGACGAAATCGTCATGACGACCTCCGGCAGCGGTCACGGCGTCGGCATGAGCCAGTACGGAGCGAATCTTATGGCAAAGCAAGGTCTGGCCTGGCGCGATATTTTGCGCGCGTACTACACCGGCGTCGGCTTCTCCGACGATGACGTAAGCTTTTAACCGCTTCAAAAAGCAAAACTATAGGTTGACTTTTCCTCCCAGGTGTCGTATAGTTGTGACACTGTAAACAAAGACCGTCCGCCGCCGCATACCCCGTATGTCTGCGGATTTTCGGCAGCTTCGTATAGCCGCGGCGGTTCTCCGGTTCTGAAATCTATCTTTGGAGGAAAACAATGAGAGAAATCTATCTTGTGTCAGCCGTGCGCACGGCAATCGGATCCTTCGGCGGCGCGCTCAGGGACACTCCGGCCGCAAAGCTCGGCGCAATCGCCGCGAAAGAGGCCCTGTCGCGCGCCGGCGTCGCTCCCGAAAATGTGGACGAGCTTATGTTCGGCTGCATCCTCACCGCGGGTCTCGGGCAGAACGTCGCGCGCCAGGTCGCGCTCGGCGCGGGACTTCCGATCGAAACCCCCGCGTACACCGTCGGCATGGTATGCGGCTCCGGCATGAAAAGCGTTATCGAGGCCGGCCGCGCAATCGCGTCCGGCGACGCCGAGATTATCCTGTGCGGAGGGACTGAAAATATGTCCGCGGCACCCTATGCCGATCCGACGGCGCGCTACGGCGCGCGCATGGGCAACGCAAAGCTCGTCGACACCATGGTAAACGATGGTCTGACCGACGCGTTTAACAACTATCACATGGGAATCACCGCAGAGAATATCTGCGACAGATGGAACATCACGCGCGGGGAGCTTGACGAGTTCGCGCTCGCGTCCCAGACAAAGTGCGCGGCGGCGCGG
>JAITGW010000053.1 GCA_031280325.1 Oscillospiraceae bacterium | reverse complement strand
CGAGAGGATATACCCGACAATTTGATTTACCGGATTATAGCCCTTTTCCACAAGCGCCTCATACACCGCGGCGACGACCGCGCGCGTATCCGTCCCGCTGTTAACGGTCTTGAATTGTCTCGTTAAATCATCCAATGCAGTTGTACCTCCAAACCTCAGCCCGTACTTCCTGTTTCTATTATATCACTGGAAATCAATAGTAGCATTACATTATTGTGACAAATTTGTCCGGAGGCTATGTGCGGTATGTAAAAGGGTGCGGCAGCAGCTTGTCAAGCGTATGGCTGACATAGCGGCCGTCTCCGCGCACTGCGAGAATCTCAAGCTGCGGCGAAAATTCCGCAAGCATCTGACGGCATGCGCCGCAGGGCATGGTATAGTTCACGCCATCGGATATTACGGCAAGTCTGCGGAAGCTCCGCTTACCCTCCGCAACGGCGGAGGAGAGCGCGACAGTCTCGGCGCAGAGCGTGTGACCGAACGCCGCGTTTTCGATTACGCAGCCGGTGAAGACCTCTCCGTCGTCGCACTCAATCGCGGCGCCGGATGGAAAGTGGGAATACGGCGAATAGGAGTTTGCCATCGCCTCGTTTGCAAGGGAAATAAGCTCTCTGTCAGTCATACAAATTCGTCCTCTCTCTTATTGTATTTTTTATCCGCACGCCGCTGTTCGTTTGCGGAGCTGTCCGGTTCTGCGCCGTCTATCTGTAATACTCCACGCCGCTCTCGAAAATCGGCTGGTGTGATACGCCGTGAATGTTCACTCCGACAAATTCAGAGAGCCGCTCGAAATGTCCCATTTTGCCGATAACGCGCCCGTCCGGAGAGAATATAGCCTCGATTCCCCACTCGGAGCCGTTGGGGTTATGGGCGATGTTCATCGACGGAGCGCCAAGCTCGTCGCAATATTGCGCCGCGAGCTGCCCGGAATCCCTGAGCGCCGAGAGCGTATCCTCGCACGCGACAAATCGCCCTTCCCCGTGAGAGATCGGAATAGAGTATACCTCGCCGACGGCGAGCTTTGAGAACCACGGAGACTTCACCGACGCGACGCGCGTATAGACATACCGCGCCTGGTGCCGCCCGATTACGTTGTATGTGAGCGTCGGCGCGCCCTCTTTCGGCGGCGTAATCTCGCCATACGGCACAAGCCCAAGCTTAATCAGCGCCTGGAATCCGTTGCAAACGCCGAGCATAAGTCCGTCCCGTGATTTAAGATGGGTGTGCACCGCGTCGGTCAGGAGGGGAGCGCGGAAAAACGCCGTTATGAACTTTGCGGAGCCGTCCGGCTCGTCCCCGCCGGAAAAGCCGCCGGGCAGCACGAGAATTTGGCTCTCCAAAATCGCGCGGCGAGCATCCTCAATCGATTCGCGCAGAGCGTCCGGCGTGAGGTTTCGTATTACGACCGTGCGTGTATCGGCGCCCGCGCGGACAAGCGCGCGGTGTGCGTCAGTTTCGCCGTTTGTGCCGGGGAATGCGAAGACGACGGCGCGCGGCTTTGGAATAGCTCGCAGGCGCGATATGGCGTGCCGTCCGGCATATTCAATCAGCGGCGCGTCACCCGGTTGCTCCGCGCGCTGAGGGAATACAGGCTCAAGCGTTGACTCAAGATTTGAGAGCAGCCGCGCGATGGATACGCGCTCATCAAAAAATCGCAAAAAGGGCTCCGCCGTTGTTTTGCCGAGAGTCACGCCGCCGGGAATATTCAAGCGCGCTCCCGCGCGGACCTCCGCAATTATCGCGCCCGGCGCGTCCGCAAGAGCGGCGCAAGCGTCAAAATCAGGCGCCGCCTCAAAGCCGATGTTGTTGCCGAAGGACATACTCGCAAGACCCAAGAGCACGCCGCCCTCCGAAACCGCCCATGCGGAAACGATGTTTTTCGCGAGGATTTCGCGGTGAAGCTCGCGCCAAAGCCGCTTCGTATCGCGCAGGGCTTTCGCGGCGGGGAAGAGCATGACGCGGTTTCCCGCGCGCTTAAATTCCGGCGAGATTACGTTCGCGGCGTCCGCCGGCGCGATCGCGAATGACACAAGCGTCGGCGGCGCGTCCAGATCCATAAACGTGCCGGACATACTGTCCTTTCCGCCGATTGCGGCTGTTTCCAGCCCCATCTGCGCGTCAAGCGCGCCGAGCAGCGCGGCAAGCGGTTTGCCCCAGCGGCTCGGGTCGTCGCGCAGCTTTTCAAAATACTCCTGAAACGTCAGATACGCCTTGTCCGGGTCAGCCCCCGCGGCGACGAGCTTTGCGATGCTTGTCGTGACGGCGTACCGCGCGCCGGAATATCCGTTGCGCTCCGACAGATACGGGTCAAAGCCAAATGCCATGACGCTGCATGTACTCGTATCCCCATGCTCGAGCGGGATGAGCGCCGCCATTGCCTGAGCCGGGGTTTTCTGAGTTTTTCCGCCGTATGGCGCGAGGACGCCGCCCGCGCCGACGGTAGAGTCGAACATTTCCATAAGTCCCTTTTGGGATGCGCATGTAAGCTCGCGCGAGAGGGCGAGCAGGCGCTCCGCCGCGCTTCCGCGGATTGGCGGAGGCGAATCCGGCATTGCGGCGACGGATGCCGAAGCGAATTTTTCCGCGCCGTTGGAGGATAAAAATTCCCGCGAAAGCCGAGCGACAATCTTGCCCTCAAACCGCATTGTCATATAAGGCTCCGCCGTGACGACCGCGACGCGGTAAGCCTCCAGATTTTCGGCACGCGCGTATTCTATGAAGCTGTCGGCGTCCGTTTCACGAACGACGACAGCCATACGCTCCTGCGATTCGGATATTGCCAGCTCTGTCGCGCCGAGCCCCTCATATTTTTTGCGCACGGCGGACAGATCAATGTCAAGTCCGTCGGCAAGCTCCCCGATTGCCACGGACACGCCGCCAGCGCCGAAGTCGTTGCAGCGTTTTATCAGGCGCGTGACCTCCGGATTGCGGAACAGGCGCTGGATTTTACGCTCCTCCGGGGCGTTGCCCTTTTGAACCTCGCTCGCCATTTCGGCGACGGATTCCACGCTGTGCGTTTTTGACGAGCCGGTTGCGCCGCCGATCCCGTCCCTGCCTGTGCGTCCGCCGAGCAGGAGGACGGCGTCGCCCGCCTCCGGAGTCTCGCGCACGACGTTATCCGACTTTACCGCGCCGACGACGGCGCCGATTTCCATGCGTTTGGCGGCGTATCCGGGGTGATATATCTCATGAACAAGTCCCGTCGCAAGCCCGATTTGATTGCCGTAGGACGAATAGCCCCGCGCCGCCGCCGCCGTCAGCCGCCGCTGAGGCAGCTTTCCGGGGAGCGTGTCCGAAACGGAGGCGCGCGGGTCGCCCGCGCCGGTGACGCGCATCGCCTGGTAGACATAGCTCCGCCCGGAGAGAGGGTCACGGATTGCGCCGCCGATACACGTCGCGGCGCCTCCGAAGGGTTCGATCTCCGTGGGGTGGTTGTGCGTCTCGTTTTTGAACATTAGAAGCCAGTCCTCCGCGCCGGAGTCCGTCTCCACATCAATGTGAATCGAACAGGCGTTGACCTCCTCCGACATGTCAAGATCCGGAAGCTTTCCCTGTTTTTTCAGCGCCTTTGCGGCGATCGTAGCAATGTCCATAAGCGTAACCGGGCGCGCGTCTGAAGCAGCGCCGTAAACGTCCCGCCGGAGCGCGAGATAGCGGCGGTAAGCCGCCTCCACATGCGGATCGTCAATGGATATGTCCGTAAGATGAGTCGAAAACGTAGTGTGGCGGCAATGGTCGGACCAATATGTGTCAACGCAGCGCAGCTCTGTAACGGTCGGGTCGCGCCTTTCCGTGTCGCGGAAATAGCTCTGCATGAACGTCAGATCAGCAAGATCCATCGCGAGTCCGTATTCGATGAGGAGCGCCCGCAGACAAGTCTCGTTAAGCGCCGTAAATCCGGCGATTACTTCGACCGGCGCGGGAGCCGGGATGTTTTCGGCGAGCGTTTCGGGCTTTTCCGGGACGGCCTCACGCGCGTCCACGGGATTAATGAGGTGAGCGCGAAGCGCGCGCCTGTCCGATTCCGACAGCGTTCCGTAAAAGACATATACCTTTGCTGTTTTGACGAGCGGCTTTTCGCTTTGAGTGATCATTTGTATACACTGCGCGCAGGAATCCGCCCGCTGGTCATACTGCCCCGGCAGCGCTTCCACTGCGAGACGGTAAGCGTCGCCACGCAGCTCCGGCAGGGCGTCATAACAATCATCAAGCGGCGGCTCTGACAAAATGAGTTGCTTTGCCTCCGCAAAAACAGCGGCGTCGATCCCCTCGATATCATATCTGTTGAACAGCCGGACGCGCGAGATCCCTCCGATTAAAAGAAAGTCCCGCGCCTCGCTCAAAATCCCGGAGGCTTCAATATCGAAGCCGGATTTCTTTTCCGTATAACAGCGATAAACCATTTTTCAAACCCTCCGATTTTCTTTTTAAGCGTTGTCCAATAGCTCGCCCAGCGAAAATTTCCACCCGGACAGATCGCAAAACACGCCGCTCGGCGAGAGCGTCATATCGCGTATCGCGCCTCTCCCCGTGTACACGGCATATTGCTTATAGCATACCGGCGCGAACGGAACGCCGTCCGTGACGAGGGCGCATAGGGCGCGCGCCGCGTTTTTACGGGAGAAATCGCTCTGCGCGCCGAGCATGTCGGAAATTGCTCCGTCAGACTCACCGCCGCCGATATGCCCGTAATTCAGCGCTCCGTTTTGATTAAGCAGCGGCGACAGGTCAAAATCCGCGCTGAGCCGCGCCTCGCCGTAATAGAGGTCAAAGCTTCCCGCCTCAAGCCGCGACTTGAACTGAGAGAAAGGCAGCGGCTCAAATTTCACATCGATTCCCATATGGCGCAGCGTATCGGCGATCGATTTCGCAGCCTCGACGCGTGTCGGGTTTTCATCTGACACGATGAATGACAGCACAAACGAAGTCAGCGTCCCATCAGTGGGATATTCCAGCCATGTGTCATCGTCCTCGTCGGAATCCACAAGTCCGATTTCCATAAAAATACGGGATATTTCTGCGCGGGGATCCTCGGCTGAGGGCGCGCTCCACGCCTCGTCATATAGATCATACGCGGGGCTTATCGCGGAGTATGCCGACCTTGCGCGGTGTGAGAGTATGCGTTCTGTAATATCACCCCGGTTCGCAGATAGTGAGACAGCTTGCCGAAAGCGCACGTCGCTTATTGCGGCGCCGCGCGGATTGAAGCCGATGTACTGCAAAACGGTCGTGTCATAATATCGCGTTTCGTGGTCGCGGCGCAGTGTCACGTCAAACGAGCCGTTGGGGTCAAACGAGAGCAGATCAATCTTCAAATCCGTGAACATCTCCCACTGTTCCTTATCGCCGCATTCGACGAGGTACACCGCGTCAACGCCGTCCGCGACGCCGTCGCGATAGTCGCGCATTTTTATGAGAAGACGCTCGCCGTCTTGTTCCACATAGCGGAACGGACCCGTACCCGGCGGCGTTGCGCCGGTATAGCCGTATTTGATTATAGGAATATCGAGCAGACGCGGAAATGAATAGTTCGTTTTCGACAGCGTGACTCTGACCGTAAGCCGATCCGTGTCAGTGATTTCGGAGACGTATCGCAGGCGGCCCAGGTATTTTTCACTGCTCCTGGCCTGGGTCAGCGAAAAAACGACGTCGTGCGCGTCCAGTGTGGAGCCGTCCGACATGGCGATGTTTTCCCTGATATGAAAGATAAACGTCTTGCCGTCCGTCGTCTCAAAGCTTTCGCACAGCACGTTTGTGACGGTGAAATCCGCGTTGAGCCTAAACAGCCCCTCGTACATGATCGACGCGATTATCATGTTGTCCGAATTCATTCCCGTTATCGGATTGAGCGCCCTGGCTGGGTGATAGCGCAGGGAGAAGCGTCCGTCGCCCGTTTGCTGCACGACCTCCGGCGGCAGGACAGCGTCCGCCGTTGGCGGCGCGTCCGTTTGATTTGAGGATATTGGCGGCGCTGAGACTGCGGGAAGATCCTTTACTCCCAGCAAAACGCGCATACGCTCGCACGAGCTCAGCAGCAGCGCAAGGGTGAGCATTAAAGCAAGCGGAGCGGCTTTCTTACGCATTGCGGCCATGGCAGTTTTTATATTTTACCGGAGTTCCGTCCGGCTTTTTTGCCCCGCATGGGCAGGGGTCGTTGCGTCCGACCTTTGCGGAGGCGCGGACCGGCTGAGGCTTTGCCGACGCGTCGCCGCCGGCGCTCTGCGCCGCTGTAAGGTTTTTTGTGACTCCGCGCCGCTGAAGAGTCTGGCTTTTCTGAATGCGCACGGTAAACATGCGGCGGATGACCTCTTCTTTAATGCCGGAGATCATCGCCTCGAACATCTCAAACCCTTCGCGCTTATACTCATCAACGGGGTTGACCTGCCCGTAAGCGCGCAGACGCACGCCGTCGCGCAGCTCTTCCATGGCGTCGATGTGTTCCATCCAGTACTCGTCCACCACGCGGAGCATAATTACGCGCTCAAGCTCACGCATTATCGGGGTTTCGCCGCCGTCAATTTGTCCAAGCTCCCGCTCCCGCTCCTCATAGCGCGCGACCGCGCGTTCGGAAAGCAGCGATATAAGCGCGTCGCGCGTAAAGCCGCCGTCAGGGAACGGTACGCTTCCGCGGCGCAAGAACAAAGGCTCGAACGCGGCGGTAAGCTCGTGGAAGCTTGCGCTGTCCGACACGTCGGAGGGTATCGCCTCACTGATTACGTCGCCGATCATCGACAGCACGTTCTTTTTAAGGTCGTCTCCTTCAAGCACGAGCTCGCGCTGTCCGTAAATCAGCTTGCGCTGGGTGTTCATAACGTCGTCATACTCAAGGACGTTTTTTCTCATTTGAAAGTTGCGGGATTCTATGCGCTTCTGGGCGGCTTCAATCGCGTTTGAGACCATTTTCTGGTCGATCGGCATATCCTCGTCAATTTTAAGCGTATCCATCATGGCGAGAATACGCTCTGACCCGAACAGGCGCATAACATCGTCCGTCATGGCAAGATAGAAACGCGTCGCGCCAGGATCTCCCTGGCGTCCCGACCGTCCGCGCAGCTGATTGTCTATACGGCGGGATTCGTGCCGCTCCGTACCGACGATGAAGAGTCCGCCGGCGGCGCGAACGCGCTCAGCCTCGGCGGAGGTATCCCGCCTGTGTTTTTCATACCGTTCCGCAAACTGCGCGCGCACGGCGAGAATTTCCTCGTTATCCGTGTCAGCGTGACCGTTTGCCTCGGCGATAAGCTCATCCGACAGCCCGGATTTACGCAGGTCAGAAAGCGCGAGATACTCCGGATTGCCGCCGAGCATGATATCCGTGCCGCGCCCCGCCATGTTCGTTGCGATCGTCACCGCGCCGAGCTTGCCCGCCTGGGCGACGATCTCCGCCTCCCGCTCGTGGTTTTTCGCGTTGAGAACATTGTGCCGTATCCCGCGTTTTTTGAGCAGCGATGAAATATATTCGCTCTTTTCGATCGATACAGTACCGACAAGCACGGGCTGACCGCGCTCGGCGCACTCCGCAATCTGGTTTATTATCGCGGCGTTTTTGCCGTTGTCGGATTTGTACACCGCGTCCGGATAGTCGCGCCGCACAACGGGCTTGTTCGTCGGAACCTCGATAATGTCAAGCTTATAGATCGTTCCGAATTCCTCGGCTTCGGTCAGCGCCGTTCCCGTCATGCCGGAGAGCTTGTCATACATGCGGAAATAGTTTTGGAACGTGACCGTGGCAAGCGTCCTGGACTCTCCCGCGACCTCGACGCGCTCCTTCGCTTCGATCGCCTGGTGCAGTCCCTCGGAATAGCGCCGTCCGAGCATGAGGCGCCCCGTGAACTCGTCAACAATAATGACCTCGCCGTCCTTGACAACGTAATCAATGTCGCGCTTCATGATTCCGCGGGCGCGGATCGCCTGGTTTATATGATGCGAAAGGGTATTGTTCTCAAGATCCGCCAGGTTCTCAAGGTTAAAGTGACTTTCGGCGCGGGAGATGCCGCGCGCCGTGAGCGTAACCGTTTTCGCCTTTTCGTCAACGACGTAATCCGCGTCGAGGGACTCGTCCTCTTCGTTTTTTTCGTCAATGGAGGCGTAAACCCTGCATTTGAGGCGGGATACAAAATCGTCCACACGGGAATAAATATCCGTCGAATCGTCGCTTTGACCCGAGATGATGAGCGGCGTTCGCGCCTCGTCGATTAAAATTGAGTCAACCTCGTCAACGATCGCGAAAGAGAAGCCGCGCTGAACAGTGTCCTGCTTGTACACCGCCATGTTATCCCGCAGATAGTCAAACCCAAGCTCGTTGTTTGTGCCATAGGTGATGTCGGCGGCATACGATTCGCGCCGCTGGCGGCTTGTCAGCCCATGAACGATAAGACCGACGCGCAGACCGAGAAAACGGTGAACCTTGCCCATCCATTCGGCGTCGCGCCGCGCGAGATAGTCATTGACCGTGACGATGTGAACGCCGCGCCCCGCGAGAGCGTTGAGATAGCTTGGCATAACGGCGACGAGAGTCTTTCCTTCGCCCGTTTTCATCTCGGCGATGCGCCCCTGGTGAAGCACCACGCCGCCGATTAGCTGTACGCGGAACGGACGCATTCCCAAAACGCGCACACATGCCTCCCGCGCGACAGCGAACGCCTCCGGCAGTATATCGTCGAGAGTCTCCCCGCGCTCCAGTCTGGACTTGAATTCAGCGGTTTTTGCGGAGAGAGCTTCGTCCGTCAGCGACTGAACCGACGGCTCAAGAGCCTCGATTTTGCCGACGATCGGTTCGAGAATGCGAACCTCACGCTCGCTGTGAGTGCCGAAAAGCTTCTTTAACAGTGCCATGACTAATCCTCTTCTGCGTTTGCTTCTAAAATTTTACGCCGCGCGGCATATATACGCA
>JAITGW010000002.1 GCA_031280325.1 Oscillospiraceae bacterium | reverse complement strand
AAACAAAGCCGGATCTGTGCGTCATAATCGGCTCGTCAAACGGACTTGCGCCCGCGGTGAAGTCCCGCGCGGATTTCCGGCTTTCAATGTCGCGCATGACGCTGCCGCACTCGCTCGCGCTCGTCGTCGCACTTGAGCAATGCTATCGCGCGTTTTCGATCCTCACGGGGAGCAAGTATCATAAATAAAACGGAGCTTCATTATGTCATTTTTCGGCTGGAGTAAAAAAGGCAAAAACACCCCCCCGGCGTGGCCCGCTAATTCACGGGGAGAGCCCGAGGCGGCGGCGTTTCTGTGCCGAACCGACGGCGCGGGATATGAGCTTGAGATCCGCCGCGGACTCTTGACCGCTTACGGTATTCCAACCACCTCCCTGCATTCGGGCGAGGGAATTGTCGGAGCAGTTATTTTCGGCGCGCCGCAGGGCGGCAGCGATATCTTCGTGCCGGAATCCATGCTTGAGGACGCGAGGGCGCTCATATCCGCCGAAATTTCGGACGACGCTGAGGACGCGCATGAGTGACGCGCGGGCGCAGTATCTGCGCTGGCTGTCTTCCGGCGCGCTGTCGGATGCGGAAATTGCCGAGCTCCGCGCGATTGAGCGCGACGACGACGAAATCGAATCCCGCTTCTTCAAGCCGCTGGAGTTCGGCACCGCCGGTCTGCGCGGGATTATGGGAGTCGGTCTCAATCGAATGAACGTCCACACCGTGCGCCACGCGACGCAGTGTTTTGCGGAGACGATTCTGCGCGACTGCCCGGTCGGCGCGCGCGTCGCCGTCTGCCACGACCCGCGCCATAACAGCCGCCTTTTCGCCGTCGAAGCCGCGCTGGTTCTCGCGGCGAACGAAATTTCAGTGCTGCTGTTCGATGATATGCGCCCCACGCCGCTGCTCAGCTTTGCCGTGCGGCACTATGCGTGTGCGGCGGGAATTAACATCACGGCAAGCCACAATACCAGCGAATACAACGGATATAAGGCATACTCCCCGAACGGCGCGCAGCTGCCGCAGGATAAGACTTCAAGCGTGGCGGAGCTTATGGATCGGACGGATATTTTTGCATCGCCGCGCCTAATTGACTATAATACCGCAACAGCCCGCGGGCTGATCTCCCCGCTCGGCGCGGAAACGGATGAGCTGTTCATGGCTGAGGTTATAAAGCTCGCCCGCGACAACCCGCGACTCAGCGGTGCGGCGAAATCCATAAGAATCGTCTACACGCCGTTTCACGGCGCGGGGCGCGAGTTGATTCCGCAGACGCTGCTCCGGCTTGGATACACAAGCGTCTATCCCGTTGAGGCGCAGATGATTCCCGACGGCGCTTTCCCGACCGTCGCGTCGCCGAATCCGGAGTATCCGGAGAGCTTTGCACTGGCGGTTGAAAAAGCGCGGGAGGTCAGTGCCGACATTATCATCGGCACAGATCCGGACAGCGACCGTATCGCCGTTTTGTGCAAGCGCGGCAGCGAATATGTCCACCTTGACGGCAACAAAACAGGCGCGCTCCTGCTTGATTACGTCATTGCCTCACGCCGGCGCGCGGACGCTCTGCCCAGCTTTCCCGCCGCGCTGAAAACGATCGTTACAACGCGCCTTGCCGATGCAATCGCAACGCGCCACGGCGTGCGAAGCATCGATACGTTTACGGGCTTTAAGTTCATGGCAGAGAAAAAGGACGAGCTTGAATTTTCCGGAACAGGAAATGTGGTTTTCGCGTTTGAGGAATCCTATGGCTATATGCCCGGAGACTTTACGCGCGACAAGGACGCTGTGTCCGCCGCCGTGCTCATCGCGGAAATGGCGGCGTGGAACCGCCAGCTCGGCATGACGCCGCTCGATGCGCTCGCCCTGCTTGAGCGCGAATACGGAATTTATATCGAGCGCACGGAAAATCTTGTAATGCCCGGCGTTGAAGGGTTTTTCAACATGCGCCGCCTCATGGCGCGTATGCGTTCCGCGCCTCCGGAGAATATTTGCGGCGTCGCCGTCATCGCGGCAAGCGATTATCTTGCGGGAATTGAGCGGGCGGGCGGGCGAGAAAAGCCAATCGGGCTGCGCGGCGCCGACGTTCTGCGCTATGACCTGTCTGACGGCGCCGCGATCTTTATTCGCCCGTCCGGCACCGAACCGAAGATTAAGGTTTACGTCCACGTCCGCGCGGAAAATGAAGCATCCGGACTTGCGGCTGCGAATAAATACTCTCTTTGGGCAAGGGCGCTTCCCGGGATGATTTAACGCAGGCGGGACTGTATCCGGCATTAAAGCCGCCGAACACAGCCCCTATATAAAAGAGAGCGGCGCGCCGACCGCTAAACAATTCTATGCCTGATTTCGCCGTACCGTTACCATGCGCGCAACATTTCACCGGAGGATTTCTCATGATAAAAATCGCCCCTTCACTGCTCTCCGCCGACTTTGCCGATTTAGCGTCGGATATCGAATCGATCAAATCGGCAGATTGGCTGCATTTCGACGTTATGGACGGCGTATTCGTCCCGAACATCTCAATCGGAATCCCGGTTTTGACTTCTGTCCGCCGCACTACAGACATGTTTCTCGACGTTCACCTGATGATTACTCAGCCTCAGCGGTATATCGGCGACTTCGCCGCCGCGGGCGCCGATCTCATCACCGTTCACCTTGAGGGAGCCGCGCCGGAGGATATTCATGCCGCGCTGCGCCGCACGCGCGCGCTTGGCAAAAAAGCGGGCCTTTCGCTCAAGCCCGGGACCGCAGCTGACGATCTTCTGCCATTCCTTTCTGAGTGTGACCTTGTGCTTGTCATGTTTGTCGAGCCGGGCTTCGGCGGTCAGAAATTCATGCGCGACCAGCTGGACAAGCTCTCCGCGCTGCGAAAAATCATTGACGTGCGCGGACTTCCCGTACTGCTTGAGGCTGACGGCGGCGTGAATCCCGCAACGGCGCGTCTTTGCGCCGCCGCCGGCGCGGACGTTCTCGTTGCAGGCAGCGATATATTCAAGGCGCAGGATCGCGCCGCGCGAATCCGTGAGCTTCGGGGTGAGATATGAGTCTGTTTCCCTCGTCTCTTGAGACGCTTATCGACAAGCTCGCCTCCCTGCCGGGCGTGGGCGCAAAATCGGCGCAGCGGCTGGCGTTTCACATTCTTGCCCTGTCAGATGATGACGCGAACGCCTTTGCCGACGCGATACGCGACGCAAAGGGCAGCGTTCATCGCTGCCGCCTCTGTCAAAACCTGACTGACGACGAGCTGTGCCCCGTGTGCGCGTCGCCGCGGCGCGACTCCGGAATCGTATGCGTCGTGTCTGATCCCAAGGGCGCGCTCGCAATAGAGCGCGCGCGCGAGTACAACGGCGTATACCACGTGCTGCACGGGGTGATTTCACCGATGACGGGCGTCACGCCGGACGATCTGTGCATACGCGAGCTTGCCCACCGCGTCGCGTCGGGTAACGTTTCGGAAGTCATCATGGCGACAAACCCCGACACGGAGGGCGAGACAACCGCGCGGTATATCTCACGTCTGCTTGCGCCTTTCGGCGTGAAAATCACGCGCTTGGCATATGGAATCCCCGTCGGCGGAAGCCTTGAGTTTGCCGACGACGCAACCCTCACGCGCGCGCTTGAGGGGCGCCTTGATTACTAAGCGGAAGCGCGCAAAATTTTTGATGAAAGGCACTGAAACATGGCTACGATAAAGGATATTTCCCTCGCGCCCGACGGGGAGCGCAAAATCGCCTGGGTCGCACGGAACATGCCGCTGCTCGGCGGGATACGGGAGGAATTTGAGCGGACTAAACCGTTTCGCGGCGTGAAAATCTCGCTCTCCGTGCATATGGAAGCAAAAACAGCCTATCTTTGCCGCGTGCTCGAAGCTGCGGGCGCGGAAATGCACGTCACGGGCAGCAATCCGCTCTCGACGCAGGACGACGTCGCCGCCGCCCTCGCCGCCGGCGGCATGGAGGTCCACGCGATATACGGCGTGGGCGCGGAGGAATATGAAACGCACTGTATCCGCGCGCTTGAGGCGGGACCGAACATAGTCATCGACGACGGCGGAGACCTTGTAAGTCTGCTGCATACAAAGCTCACGCATCTGCTGCCCGGCGTTATCGGCGGCTGTGAGGAGACGACGACCGG
>JAITGW010000168.1 GCA_031280325.1 Oscillospiraceae bacterium | reverse complement strand
TTCCTGCGCCCGGACGGAAAGACCCAGGTTACGGTCGAGTATGACGAGAGCAAGAATATTATCGCCGTGCCGGCGGTCGTCGTCTCGACGCAGCACGATCCGGACATTTCGACGGAGGCGCTGCGCGAGGCTGTTACGGAGTCGATTATCAAGCCCATCATCCCTGCCGGACTTATCACCAAGGACACCAAAATTTTCATTAATCCGACCGGGAGGTTTGTGACAGGCGGCCCCGTGGGAGATTCCGGCCTTACGGGCCGCAAGATCATCGTTGACACTTACGGCGGATATGCCTCACACGGCGGCGGCGCGTTCTCCGGCAAGGATCCGACTAAGGTTGACCGCAGCGCGGCTTATATGGCGCGCTATGTCGCGAAAAACATCGTCGCCGCGGGGCTTGCGCGCGCGTGCCAGATCGAGCTTGCTTACGCGATCGGCGTGGCGCGGCCCGTGTCGGTGCTTGTCGATACGCGCGGTACGGGAGTTATCGGAGATGAGAGGATCGCCGATATTGTAACCCGCGTGTTTGACCTGCGTCCGTCAAAGATCATTTCCCGCCTTGATCTGCTGCGCCCGATTTACGGCGCGACTGCGGCGTATGGTCACTTTGGCAGAACGGACATCGAGCTGCCGTGGGAGAGACTGGACGTATGCGATACGCTTAAATCATATCTGTGAGCGACAAACGTCCGCCCATAACGCGGCATTATAATCCTTACGGCGGCAAGGATTCCGGCGCGGTATCGAGGCGCGCGGACAGCGAAGAGTCCGGCGTTATTGCCGGGCGCAACGCGGTTATCGAGGCGCTGCGCGCCGGAGTTCCGCTTGACAAGGTGTACATTCAAAAGAGCGACGAGCCGACCCCGGCGCTGGGGCACATTGCGTCCGCCGCGCGTGAAGCCGGCGCCGTTGTCGTGGACGCGGACAAGCGCAAACTTGATTATATGAGCGGGCACGCCGCCCATCAGGGCGTTGTGGCGCTTGTGTCGCAGGGGGCATATGTTTCAGTGGCGGACATTGTGGCGCGCGCGCGGGAAAAGAACGAGCCTGCACTGATTGTCGTGTGCGACGAGATAAGCGACCCGCACAACCTGGGCGCGATAATCCGCACGGCGGAAGCCGCGGGGGCGCACGGAGTGATTATACCCAAGCGGCGCAGCGCGTCGCTCACGCCGATCGTCGCAAAAACCTCTGCCGGAGCGGTGTTTCATATCCCTACGGCGCGCGTGCCGAATCTGTCCGCCGCCATGCGGGAGCTGCGGGAGCTTGGCGTATGGATTTACGGAACCGCGGCTGACGGCGGAAAAAACCTTTGGCTGACGGATTTTACGGGAGACTGCGCCGTTGTCGTCGGCTCCGAGGGAGAGGGACTTGGACGATTGGTGCGCGAGGGCTGTGACTTTATTGTCAGTATTCCGATGAACGGCGCAATTTCCTCACTCAACGCGTCGGTGTCCGCGTCTCTTGTGCTGTATGAAGCTGTGCGCCAGCGCCGCGGCTGACGCGCCGAACCGGAACGCTTTGAGGCTTGCCGTTCGATTGCTGTCTTATGGCGGGTTTCCAGCCATACTGCGTTAAATTTGTCTGCAATGCGGAAGTGCTTCCGCGGGAATTTGCTTTATCTGGCGAAAGAATCCACTTAAAATCCGTAAATTTCGAACAGCGCCAAAACACCCTGAATTTTAAGGAGTCGGTCATGGAAGATCGTCCTGCCTGGAACAGTAACAATGAACCGGAAATTACTCTGGAGTCTATTTTAGCGGAATATAAGGGCGAGGCGTTTATCAAAAACGATAAGCGCACGCCCTCTGACGTTTTGGAAGAGGCTTCCCGCCGCATTGTTGCGGAGGAATCAGGCGCGCCGAAGGAGCAGACTTTGCCGCGGGCAGCGGAACCGCGGCCCGCGCAGGAGGCCGGCTTTGCACCGGAGCGCGCCGGAACTGAGCGTCCGGCATCGCTGTTTGAGGAGTTTGACCTGCCGTTTGACGACGCTTTCGGCGATATGAAGAACGCAAAGCCGCGCGGAGATACACGTCATACCGCGCGCGCTCCGGCAGCTCCGCCAACAAAAAAAACCGGCGGCGATGATGAATTTGACGGCTTCGGCGCGGATTTCGGGATTGAGTCTGCAAGCGCGGAGGATGATCCTGATGACCTTGACGGCTATGCCTCCGAGGCGGACGAGGCGGAGACTGATGAGGTGTCCGACGATGATTTGCGCTTCTTTGAAAACTACACCTATGCTGATACCGACCCCGATGAGGAGCTTATCCGTTCGGTCAACAGGGCGATCGAGGACGAGAACCGCAGCGAAAATAAGGAGCCGGGGCTGCTTACACGCTTTCTCGCGTCGTTTTTCAATGAGCGTCCCGTCCGGCAGAGAGCCGAGACCGGCTGGCAGGAGGAGGATTTGCCGGAGCCTGACTATCGCAAGCAGGCGCGGATATACGCGCGGGCTGTCGGAGGCGTGTCAATACGCGCGCTTTGCGCGAGTCCGGTCTGCTTTTTAATGGCTTTGGCAACGCTTTTGTTTGAGGGCGGGCGGAATCTGCCGTTCGGGCTCGGATCGAACCGGATCGCGGTTTGCGCTGCGCTGCTTATAATGCAGCTTGTCATCATGGCGCTGTCCTATGACCTTTTGATTTGCGGATTTCGGGCGTTCGTGCGCGGCGCGCCCGGGCGGGAATCGCTTGCGCTTGCCGGAAATATCGCCGCGCTGATTGCCGGGGTATTTTCAATCGCGCACGGGGGAAGCGCCGCTGCGCCGTATTCCGCCGCCTCCGCAATTTCGCTGGCGTTTCTGCTTATGGGAGAGCGTGTGCACCTTCTCGCAATTGCGGCGACGCTGAAAACGGCGGGCGCGCGGGAAAAGGGCGCGCTTTTCTCCGAATACCGTCTGGACATTGACAGAACTGTGCTTAAACAGGTTCAGGAACGCAGTGACGGGTTTTATACAAACCTTTGCCGCGCGGATCCTGCGGAGACTGCCTATCTTTGCTTCGCGCCTGTTATCCTCATCATATGCGTGCTCGTTTCGGCATACGCGGGGCTTGTTCACAAGGCTGACGCCGCGGCGTTTCCGCGCACGCTCGCGCTGCTTACGGTCGGTGCGTCCGTATTTCAGTCGGCGCTTGTGTTTTCGTCGCCGTTTCAGACGGCTGTTGTGTCGCTGAATAAATCCGGCAGCGCGCTCGCCGCCGCCGGAGGCATGGACGACATTGTGTTTACCGACGGACTTTGCGTGTCGGACAACGATATTTTCCCCGCGGGAACCCTGTCTGTCGGCAATCCACAGATTCCGGAGCCTATTCCGCAAAAAGCCGGAGTTGTCGCCGTGCGCTATACCGCAAGTCTGCTGCTGCTTACCGGAGGCGTACTGTCAGACACGTTTGCGGAGCTTGTGAAGCGCAACAATATTCCGAAAAGCGAGGTTGCGGATTTCAGGCGGTATAATGAGGGCGGCGTCGGCGGAAGGATTGACGGACTTAACGTCATGACGGGCTCAAGCGCGCTCATGAAGCTCTATAATGTGCGGATTCCGGACAAAATGCTTCACCGTGACGCGGTGTACACCGCGGTGAACGGGCGGCTGTTTGCCGTTTTTCCGCTGGAATATAAGCCGCGCGAGAGCACCAAGCACTCGCTTTTGTCGCTCGTCCGTCTGCGGGTGCTGTGTTACCTTTCCGTGCGGGATTTTAATATTACGCCGAAAATGATGAATCAGAAATTCAATATTGCGCAGGACGCGATGGAATTTTTTCCCGTGGCGGACACATATGCCCTTGGCGATGAGGCGAGGGACGGCGCCGGGCGCGTCGCCGCGATACTCGGACGTCCCGGAATCGAGAGCGCGGCGCAGGTTGTATATCACGCGCACACGCTGCGGCGCAACTGTTCAATCCTCATGGCGACGGCAATGTGCGCGTCGGTCATTGGTACGGCGCTTTTGTCTGCGCTGTCGGTAATCGGCACGGCGGGAGTGATACGCGCGGGACTGCTGCTTGCATTCATGCTTCTCTCCGCGCTTGTCAGCGGTGCGCTTG
>JAITGW010000160.1 GCA_031280325.1 Oscillospiraceae bacterium | reverse complement strand
TATCATATCCTTAAGGCGCCCGGTGATTTTATAGTACGGCACGCCGTCAACGATAATAGCTCGGGCAATGTCGCCGAAATGCAGCCATCCGTCGGCGTCGATCGCGGACGAGGTCGCGCCCGGCATTTTATAATAGCCCTTCATGATGTTGTAGCCGCGGGCGACGAATTCGCCGTCCGTCTCCGGCGGGAGATCGGCGCCCGTTTCCGGATCGACTATTTTGCACTCCACGCCCGGGAACGCGTAGCCGACGGTCGCCACGCGCAGTTCCTCGGCGTCATCCGTAGACGTCTGCGTGCAGCCGGGAGATGATTCCGTCTGTCCGAAAACGATTGTGATCTGGGACATGTTCATCTTGCTCACAACGTCTTTCATGACAGGCACAGGGCAGGGAGAGCCAGCCATGATTCCCGTGCGCATGTACGCAAAATCGCCGGGATTGAAGTCAGGATGCTCGAGCATGGCGATAAACATCGTCGGAACGCCGTGGAAGCAGGTGATTTTGCGATCCTTGATGCAGGCAAGACCCGCGCGCGGCGAATAGTACGGCACGGGACTCATCGTCACGGCGTGCGTCATTGAGGCTGTCATGGCGAGAACCATGCCGAAGCAGTGGAACATCGGCACCTGAATCATCATGCGGTCGGCTTCGCTGAGCTTCATGCGGTCGCCGATGCATTTGCCGTTGTTGACGATGTTGCGGTGCGTGAGCATAACGCCCTTTGGGAACCCCGTTGTCCCGGAGGTATACTGCATGTTGCACACGTCGTCGGGAGTGACCAGCGCGGCAAGACGCTCGACTTCAGACTGCGGCACGCGGGAGGCGAGTATGCGCGCATCGTCCCACGACATGCAGCCCTTTTGCGGGGAGGTGATGTTGATTATGTGCCGCAAAAACGGCAGACGCGTGCTGCGCAGCGGCTCGTGTGCGGGGGTATGCTGGAGTTCCGGGCACAGCTCCGCTATGATCCCGGCATAGTCGGAGTCCTTATAGCCGTCGATCATGATAAGCGTGTGTACGTCAGCCTGGCGCAGGAGATACTCCGCCTCGCGGATCTTATAGGCCGTGTTCACCGTCACAAGAACGGCGCCGATCTTGACTGCAGCCCAGAACGCGATATACCACTGCGGCACGTTTGTGAGCCAGACCGCGACCTTTGTCCCGGGAGTAACGCCGAGCGCGATGAGCGCGCGCGCGAATTCGTCCGCATCGGCGCGAAATTCGCGGTATGTGCGCGTATATCCGTCAAGCGCGGGAGTCATGCCGCCGGGTTCCGGATAGACGCTTGTGACGGCAAGGTCGCGCGAATAGTCAAACGCGAGCTGAGTCGGGAATTTCTCGCAAATTTCGTCGAGAAGCTGCGAGAACGTTTTGTCCCAAATCGAGCTGTTGTCGGCGTTGCCCTGATTGCGTGTGACCTTTGTGATTGTTTCTTTTGATTTCACCGCGCCCTTATAGTCAATACTGCCAAGCGCGTTTTGAACGTCGCGGAGGATTGCGGGAGGGGCGACGGACACGCCGCGCACATATGCGCCGAGGCGCGAGATTGTCAGGTCGGCGCTCTCTCCGCGCAGCGCCGTCTCCGCGGCGTCCCAATATGACGCGAGGTTGTCCGAGGCGTAAATATCTAATGTCTCGGTGAGCGCGCCCGTGTCCGCCCACGCGCCGCGCGTCGGAAGCAGGAGAGTGACGCCGCGGCATACGGCTTCGCTCATCGTCCGGTCAAGCAGGTGCGTGACCTTGAGAATATCAAGCGCGGACTGCGGCGAGGCGTCAATGAGAACGCACGGAACATTCTCGCGCTCCGCGCGGCAAATCGCGTCCGATAAGGCGTTTTCGGCAGCGCGGCGCGGACTTTGCTCTCTTGATCCGGCGACTGAAAGGAGAGGAGCCGCGCTGATTGCTATGAGGTCAATGCCGTCGCGCTCGGCGCGGTAAGAGGGCGCGCTCATGCTTTGCCGCCTTTATTGAAATGCGTCTCCAAATCGGCGCGCAGAGCGGGAACGAGCTTATTCACTGCGGCGATATATGCCTTGATAGCGGAGTATACAATGTCGTTGTCGATCCCTTCGCCGTCGGCCGCGGCGTCGCGATAGCGCAGAGTGACGCTCGTCTTGCCGAGGGAATCCTTGCCCTCTGTCACGGCGCTGATGTCGAATTTTGCAAGCTCGACGCAGCTGTTTTTCCAGAATTCCCGAACCTCGGAGTCGCGGCCGGCATACGGGCGGGACAGATCAATGCGCAGAGCCTTGTTGATCGCGTCATACGCGGCGTCAATAGGACCGTCGCCATAGCGGGTTTTGACGGTTTTTCCGGTTTTAGAGCCGAGCGTAACCGTGGCAGTGGATTTTATTGTGTTGCCTGTCGTCACCACAAAATCAAAGATGCGGTATTCCGGTGTGTTTTCAATGCTGGTCATATTGTTAACCTCACAATCATATTTTTTGGATAATTTTGAGTCGCTTTGAGTCTGTTTTCGGGCCAAATCCGCCGTTTTTGATACACTTCACAAGAGGCGGCGGAATTCCGGTCAGAAATCGTCTCCGCGCCCCGATTGATATGCATAAGTATCTTAGTCTACCGCGACAGTCCAGCCAAGGTCGTCCGGAGTCTTGCCGGTCTGAATTCCGTATAGCGCGTCGTATAGTCGCTGTGCCAGCTTGCCGACGCCGCCGTTGCCGACAGTCAGCGAATCCTGCTGGAATACGAGCCGTCCGACGGGGCT
>JAITGW010000116.1 GCA_031280325.1 Oscillospiraceae bacterium | reverse complement strand
CCGATTCGTATCCACGTACCGCCGATGTCTATTCCGATCGTCATAGCTTATTCCCTCGCTCCCGGCGCGGAATACTCGCAAAAGTGACCGCCCGCGCTTTCCTGTTTGCCTGCGAGTTGATTATAGCACACCTCGCGCGTTTTGCAATATCGCGCGAAAAATTACAGCGAAAAAGAGGAGGGCAGCCCTCCTCTTTTGTCATTTCACTTGCAATACGGCTATTTTGCTGCCGCTACAGCTGTTTTGCGGCGTTGATTTTCACGCCCGGACCCATGGTGCTTGCCGTGACGCACGTTCGGATATACTGACCCTTTGCCGCGGCGGGCTTCGCCTTGATAACTGCTGAAATCAGCGCGGTGTAGTTGTCGGCAAGCTTCTCCGCGCCGAAAGACACCTTGCCGATCGGGCAGTGGATGATGTTCGTCTTGTCGAGACGATATTCGATCTTGCCCGCCTTGATCTCCGCAATCGCCTGCGCGATGTTGGGCGTGACCGTTCCCGCCTTCGGCGTCGGCATAAGACCCTTGGGACCGAGAACCTTGCCGAGACGGCCAACAACGCCCATCATATCGGGTGTTGCCACGACAACGTCGTAATCAAAGAAGTTCTCTTTCTGTATACGCTCCACAAGCTCCTGCCCTCCGGCGAAATCGGCGCCCGCGTCTATCGCCTCCTGTACGCGCTCCTCCTTGCAGAACACGAGAACGCGGCGGGTTTTGCCCGTTCCGTGCGGCAGGACAATAGCGCCGCGAACCTGCTGATCCGCGTGACGAGAATCGACGCCAAGCTTGATGTGAAGCTCCACCGTTTCGTCAAATTTGGCTTTCGCCGCCTTGATGACAATGTCAAACGCCTCGGCGGCGTCGTACTGTACCGCCTTGTCAACGAGCTTTACGCTCTCTTTGTAATTCTTTCCTCTAAACATTACTTTCGCCCCTCCCCTTAGTCAACGACCGTGATGCCCATGCTGCGGGCTGTGCCCGCGACCATGCTCATCGCAGCCTCAATGCTGCCCGCGTTGAGGTCGGGCAGCTTCTGCTCGGCCAGCTTGCGGACCTCGTCCCGGGAAATCTTCGCAACCTTGTCGCGCTGGGGCACGCCGGAGCCTTTTTCAATGCCGCATGCCTTTTTAAGAAGGTCGGGCACGGGCGGGGTCTTTGTGATGAACGAAAACGTCCTGTCGGAATAAACGGTTATAACGACCGGAATCGTCATGCCCGCGTCCTTTGCGGTGCGCTCGTTGAATTCCTTGGTGAACGCGCCGATGTTGACGCCGTGCTGACCGAGCGCGGGGCCGACCGGGGGGGCGGGCGTCGCCTTTCCGGCGGGGATTTGCAGTTTAATAAAGCCTGTAACTTTTGCTGCCACTGTGGTATTCCTCCTAATAAGATGTGGTTAGGCGGAAGAAGCTCGATCTGCAATCGACTTCATTCCTCCCACTGGGAAAACGCGTTTTTACGGACAAACGTCCGACTGAATAATACTGCTTTCTTTTTTACAGCGCCTCGATCTGATCAAAGTCGAGATCAACCGGCGTCTCGCGTCCGAACATGGACACGATAACACGCACGCGCGACTTGTCGTTTTCAATCTCTTCAACAGTTCCGATAAAGCCGGAGAGCGGCCCGTCTGTGACCTTGACGTTCGACCCGACCTCATATCCGACGACAAGCTCCGTGCGCTCGATACCCATGAGGCGGATTTCATCCTCCGTCAGCGGGATAGCTTTGTTTGCCGAGCCGACAAATCCCGTTACGCCGCGTACATTGCGGACGAGGTGCCATGTGTCGTCGGTCATGACCATTTTGATGAGGACATATCCCGGAAAAACCTTGCGTTCAAAGGTTTTTTGTTGAGAATCTACGGTCTCCGTTACCATTTCCGTCGGGATATTCAGCTCTAAAATCTGCTCGCCCATCCTCCGGTTTTCAACGGCCTTTTCAATCGTCGTCGCGACGGCTTTTTCATAGCCGGAGTACGTATGGACTACGTACCACTTAGCCTCAGCTTCAGCCATTCTCAGCCACCGATGATTGTGCGGATGAAGAACCCGACCGCCTCCGTGACTGTCTCTGCGGGCGTCTCCGTCGGCGGTATCTGCGGCAGCTCCGCCACGGGCTTCGCAATCGTGCGCAGGGCGTTGATAATCTGAGAGCTGACCTGATCAACAGCCCAGATTACGATGCCCGACACAACAATAACCGCAAGCGCGATCAGCGTGTTGTTGATGACCTGCTTCGGTGTCGGCCATACGACCTTTTTAAGCTCGCTTCGCATTTCACGGAACCAGCGCGCAAAGCGGCTCTTCTTTTTTACTTTTTTGCGCTTGCCGCCGGATTTTGCGTCAGTCTTCGATGGCTTTGAGTGCTTTTCGGATTCGGACGCTTCCGCGGCATCCTCCAACTCAAGCTCGTCGTTACGCTCGTCTGACATGGAAACACTTCCTTTCTAAACGTACTTTCACGTTTTGCCCTTACTTCGTTTCCGTGTGAACCGTATGCTTGCGGCAGAAGCGGCAGTATTTGCTCAGCTCCAAACGGTCAGGCGTATTCTTTTTGTTCTTCTTGGTGTTGTAGTTGCGCTGCTTGCAGTCGTTACAGCGCAGAACGATTTTAACGCGCATTTCGGCTCCTCCTTATTGCCTCCCTGTGAAATTTAGCGAACAGAAATTAACCTGTCCGCCGACAGGTGAAAAGAATATATCACACCGCAAGGGTGTAAGTCAACAGTTTTTTACTTGTTTTTGCATATTTTTTTGCGCCGCGCGGGCTATTTTGTCAAAAACAATATTCCAAGGCACACGGGGCCGCAGTGATTCGAGATTGTACAGCCCGCAAACGTCTCGATCACGCGGTCAAATGTGCAGTGTTCCGCGATTTTCGAGCGCACGCTCGCCAAAATCTCCTCGGTAACGCCGGTCGCGCGCGTAATGGCGATTATCGATGTATCGACATCGCCGCGATTCGCCAGCTGATCCTCGATATACTGCAAAATCACAGTTTCGAAGCTGCCGCGGTATTTCTTGCCGACCTCCATCTTTCCCTCGTCAGCGCGCACCTCAATACACGGCTTAAGCCGCAGAATGTTCGCGCCCAGGGCGGCGACGCCGGAGCAGCGTCCGCCCTTGTGGAGATATTTCAGTGAATCAATAACAAAGTTCGCGGAAATTTTCGGCACAAGCCCGCGCAGCTTATCGGCGATTTCCGATGCGGAAAACCCCTGCGAAACAAGCTCTCTCGCGCGCAGCGCGAGAATTCCGCCCGACGACGAGAGGTTTTTCGAATCCACAATGTACACCGGCTTGCCCTCTGCGGCAAGACACGCATCCTGATAACACGCTGACAGCCCGCTCGAGATCGTGATATGCACAACCGCGTCGTGGTCAAGAAGATATTTGTCAAAATGCTCCGCGTATTCCTCTGCGTTTATCGCGGAGGTGTGTGAGGAGCCTCCGCCGTCCACATGCGCAAACAGCATGTCCGGAGTGATGTCAACGCCGTCCTTATACTGTGTATCGCCGAGCACGACAGTCATCGGCACGACGCCAATGTCCTCCGCGGCAATTATTTCCGGTGTCAAATCAAGCGTCGAATCTGCTGAAATTTTTATCTTCATCTTGATAATATTACCTCCCCTTCCCATGCCTGTCAGAAGCATTCTACCACTACTCCCGCGCGTTTGCAAGACATAAATTAGGGCGCGGGCGGCGCGCTCCGTCCTGTATACAGTTTATTTGCGCGCGGCGCGAAAAAGAACGGCGCCCCGCCAAAACGGCGGGGCGCTTGTTTTACTTTGCGCGCGTTAATAGCGAACAGAGCGTTTATTCTTGTTCATAGTTAAATCCCGCGCCGCATTTGAAGCACGCCGAGCGGTTCGGCATTTGCATCGCACCGCAAGCGGGGCAGGCGAAATTTCTGCCCGCCGCCGCCGTAATGCTAAGTTCCATGCCCGCGTTGACGGGCCGTTTTGGCGGTTGTTTAAGCGCCTCCGCTCCACCCGTATCCTCCGCGCCGTCACTCCACGGCTTTACGTCCGGCGGTGTCCGCCTCTCAATCGCGGTATTGTCCTTAATATCCTGCAACAGCCCGACTATTTCGCCGAGCGCGTAAAGCAGCAGCGCGGGAACCCAAAACGAAATCCAGGTGGTGAACACAAGTCCGAAAGCGCCGCCGCCAAAAAAAATGCCTCGCAGCGAATTGCCCACGACAAAGCCCGCAATAAACCCGAGAACTCCGACAACACACGCAAGCGTCTTGAATAGTGCGGCAATCTTATTTTTATTCCTCATTTTTCCTCTCCCTGCCACAGTATTTTCTATATTTTACTCTTTTTTCCCTGTTTGTCAAACACTTTTATGAGATCATCAGCGCGCTTTTGACGGGCTTATTCACGACAGACAAAACGGCGCCCCGCGCAAAAGGCGGGGCGTCCGGCAATGTTTTTCTAAATGTAGTACGGATTCGGCTTACACAGAAGCGCAATCAGGTCGATCAGCCAGCCGACTCCAAACAGTCCCCCCGTAAGCAGATAAAGCGCCCCCATGCCGCCTCGCCCCTCATAAAACTTATGCGCGCCCAAATATCCGAGAAAGAGGCAGAGAAAAAACGCCGTCCACTTATTGCGCGGACGCTTCATTGCCGCAGGATTCGCGTTAATATTCGCGTTCGTGTTCGTATTGGTGTTTGAAATGACGATTTGCGGCTGCGCCGCCGGAGCGCCGGCAAGCTCCTCGACCTGCTTGCCGCATTTTACGCAAATGACCGCTTCTTTATCAATTTTTTCGCCGCAATGCTTGCAGAATTTTGTCGCGTCCGCCGCCGTCTTTTCAGTGGTTTCACTTTTCATTTTTCTTTCCGCTCCCTCCCGCGCCGCTGCGCGTGTTC
>JAITGW010000109.1 GCA_031280325.1 Oscillospiraceae bacterium | reverse complement strand
GGCGTATAACGCGTTTGGTATAGCAAAAATGAAATTTAGGCAAAACCGCAACCCCAAATCCTGCGAACTGCCCTTCTCTGTATTGGACTTTTTATAATCTGCGCGCTGTGTCCACTGCTCGGTGTTTTTTTGGCTTGCCAAAGCCTTGTGAAAATGATACAATAGGCTCTACTTCATACCTATTACAAATAAGGAGCCGAACCATGAACGCTTACCTTGAAATCGACAACGTTTTCGCCCGCGAAGTCCTTGATTCACGCGGCAATCCGACGGTTGAGGCGGAGGTTACGCTCGCTGACGGGACTGTCGGACGTGCGATTGCGCCCTCTGGAGCGTCCACCGGCAGATTTGAGGCTGCGGAAAAACGCGACGGGGATAAATCTCGCTACCTCGGCAAGGGCGTTCTGTCAGCGGTCGAGAGCGTGAACACGATAATCGCAGATAAGCTTGTGGGGCACAACGCGCTGAATCAGCGGGCGATCGACGATATGCTCATCGCCCTTGACGGAACGCCGAACAAGTCGCGCCTGGGCGCGAACGCGATTCTCGCGGTGTCGCTCGCGACGGCAAAGGCGGCGGCGGCGAGTCTTGGGCTGCCGCTGTATGGGTACATCGGCGGCGTCGGCGCGCGGACGCTCCCGCTTCCGATGATGAATGTACTCAACGGAGGGGCGCACGCGGACAACAGCGTCGATATTCAGGAGTTTATGATTATGCCCATATCCGCGCCTACCTTCCGAGAAGCGCTGCGCATGTGCGCTGAGGTTTTCCACACGCTTAAAAAAGTCGTTCCCTCCTCCGGCGTTGGGGATGAGGGCGGCTATGCCCCGGATTTAGAAAGCGATGAGGATGCGCTCCGCGCGCTTGTGACCGCGATTGAGCGCGCCGGATATAAGCCGGGAACGGACTTCAAAATCGCGCTTGACCCCGCCGTATCAGAATGGTTTGACGAAGCTGACGGGCGCTATCACCTCCCCAAGCGCGGCGCGCTAAAAACGCGTGAAGAGATGGTCGCCATGTGGGTCGATTTCGCGGAGCGATATCCGATCATCTCCATTGAGGACGGCATGGCGGAGGATGACTGGGAGGGCTGGAAGCTCATGACGGACGCGCTCGGCGGGAAAATCCAGCTCGTGGGCGACGATCTGTTTGTCACCAATACCGAGCGGCTGCGGCGCGGCATTTCCCTCGGCGTCACGAATTCCGTTCTAATAAAGCTCAATCAAATCGGAACGCTGTCGGAGACGATCGACGCCGTCACGACCGCGAACCGCGCGGGGTACACAGCCGTCGTGTCGCACCGCTCCGGCGAAACTGAAGACACGACGATTGCGGATCTTTCCGTTGCGCTGAACGCCGGGCAGATCAAAACGGGCGCGCCAAGCCGCACGGACCGCGTCGCAAAATACAACCAGCTGCTGCGCATTGAGGAGGAGCTGGGCGCGTCGGCGTATTTCCCCGGGGAGAAAGCGTTTTTCAATCTGTAGTCCCGTCATTCTTCAGGATTGCGAAAAGCCGTATCCGCCCGCGGCGCGCGGGAGATACGGCTTTTTTATCCGGAATTTTGCCTAGAGGAGCGCCGTCACCTGGCACAGCCCCTCCTTATACGGCGGGAAGCCGCTGATCGGGTCAAAGTCGCGGGGAATAAGCTCGTTGACGTTCGCGCTCTCCCATCCGTGGAGCATGTCGATACATCCGGGACGCAGTGTGTTCGTGATTTTTAGCTTTGCGGAAATTCCAACCGGGTTACACGGTGAGCTTACGCGCACGGCGTCACCATCGGACAGGTCGCGCGCCTCGGCGTCCGCGCGCGACAGCTTCACAAGCGCCTCCGGCATAAAGCGGCGCAGCGCGGGAAGCTCACGGTGCTTCGCGTTTGAGTAATACGGTACGCGGCAGCCGGCGTTCATGATAAGCGGATATTTTTCGGCGGTCTCCGGTGTGCTTTCGGGACTGACGGTCGGCTCGCGGTAGAGCGGGAGGGGCTCTCGCCCGTATGCTCGCAGAATCCCGCTTGAAAACTCCACCTTGCCGCTTGGCGTGTCGAATCCCGGGTTGCCGTCGAGGCGCAATAAGCCAAGCTCATACTTCCTGAACTTCGGACCGCCGGGCAGCGGAATAATCACGCCGTCGGGACTTGCGGCGCGCAAATCCTCAAGCGTGACGCCGCGCGCGCCGCCCGCCGTGCGCAAAATCTCGCGCAGACACTCCTCCTCCGCGCTTTCGCCGCCGCCGAAAAACTCCTCGGAATAACCGAGTGCCGCGCCGATATCGCACACAATGCGATAATCAGATCTGGCATACCCCTGCGGCTTTACAACCGCCTCACGCAGCATGAGCTTGCGTCCGAGAACGGTGAGCGGCGCGCTCCGCTCAAGACTCATAGCCGCGGGGAGGAGCATATCCACATAATCGTGCGTCCACGGGTTGTCGCGAAAATCAGCCGCAACGACGAATTCCATGTCGGAAAACGCCTGTTGATACTCGTGGGACTGCGGCCACATCATGCAGTTCAGACCGAGGCACAGCGCCGCGCGGATTTTTCCATCGCGCACGTATTCGGGCAGGGCGTTGAGCTGCACGCTTCCGTCAATGTCAAGCCCTGCCCAGACGGGGAAGCGCTCGTTATCCGCGCGCAGGTGCGCAAGTCCCGGCAAAAGCTCGTGCGCGCGGGCAAAGGCATAGCTTCCGCCCCACATATCTAAACCGAGAGGGTCGTTTGCTATAATATGCCCGCCCTCAACGTCAAGGCTTCCCGTAAGCGGTACAAGAAGCATCACGGCGCGGTAGTTATCAACTCCGTTTGTGTGGTGCGGAAACGCCGCCGAGAGCTTGATTGTAATCGGCGCGCCGCGCCGCGCGAGAATGTCAGCCGCCGCGCGCAGCTTTTCCTCCGGCACGCCGCAAATCCCGGCTGTACGCTCAATCGTATACCGAGCGCACAGAGCCGCGTATTCCGAAAAGCCGTGCGCCCATTTTTCGATGAACTCTTTGTCATACGCCCCGCGCTCAATGAGCCATCCGCCGAAGAAGAGGGCGAGCGCACCATCCGTCCCGGGGCGGATCTGCAAGTGCACGTCGGCAAAATTCTCCGTCGTGCTTGTGACTCGGGAATCGACGACGATATACTTCACATCGCCGTATTCCTTTGTGGTTTTCAGCTTGTCATAGGAAAACGCCGCCGACACGCCGGGGTTATGCGCCCAAAAGATCGCGGTTTTTGTCTCGCTTATATCCGGCGCCGCGCCCTGTGACAGGGCAAGCGTTCCGCGGTTGCCCACGCCGTATATGAGCTTTGTGGCAAGCTCCGTCGCTGTGAAGCAGGTGCTGCTCTCCGTGCCGAAATTCGGACTTCCGAACGTATACGCCAGCCGCTGCAGCACGCTGCGCGGCTCTTTTGGGTCTCCCGTCATGAAAAGCACCTTGTCCGCGCCGTATTTCGCCTTGACCGCGTTGAATTTTTCCGCGATTTCCGCAAGCGCCTCCTCCCAGGTGACGCGCTTCCACTCGCTGCGCTCGCCCTTTGGATTCACGCGGCGCATGGGATACAGCACGCGATCCGGCGCGTACAGATCGTCAAGCTGGCTCGCGCCCATGACGCAGAGCAGCTCGTTGCCGTATTGCTCGCGCCGCTCGAGCCGCTCGGCGCGTCCGTAACGCACGAGAACCTTGACTCCGCACTTTGCCGCGTGGTTACACATGACGCAGTGCGAATAGCGGTATTCGCTCTCGCCGTCGGGCGGTGCAGACTCGTTATAGCGCAGCACATCCTGCGCTTTGATCAGACCGTCGCGCGCCGCGCGGGAATCAGAGTCCGCCGGAATATCGACGAGCGGCTGCGGCAGCTCTTCCCGCGGGAAGCCCTCCGGCAGGCGATAATATACGGATGTGCTTGCAACCTGCACCGCGCCGTAGAGGCGTATATAGCAATTAAGCTCGCTTTCCGGGTTCTCAAGGTCTCCGAAAATGCGGCAA
>JAITGW010000012.1 GCA_031280325.1 Oscillospiraceae bacterium | reverse complement strand
ATCCCCGTCGCAGGGGCCGACAAGCGTAATCTCCTCCGCGCGCACCTCATACGGCTGCTTCGCCTCCGGCGTGCGCACAAGCCGCCCGCGCACGGAAATCGCGGCGCCCGTCGGGTATTTTGCCGCCGCTTCAAGCGCCGGAGCCCGCGAAATGTCATAGATTACCTGAACTCCGGCGTGCCGCGTCCCGTCGTTGAGGTCGATGAAGCCGATCTGTCCGCCGCGCCGGTTAGAGCGCACAAAGCCGCGAACGCGCAGCTCCCCCTCCGGCAAGCCGTCAAGCGCCGATATGTCAGTGTATCCGCCATGTAACATTATAAATACCTCTCAGGTAAGTTTGTGCTTACATTATAACACCGCCGGCGTAAAAAATGCAACGGAATTTTGTGCGCCGGCGCGTGTCTTTTGTCAATTGACACGGCGGCGCCGTCCATGCTATACTATACCTATTAGAAATGTACGAAAGGTATCGCTATGAAGCTGCATGAAAAATACGCCGCGCTGCGCGACGCGCTGTCTGCTCTGCCGAATCTGCTTGTTGCTTTTTCCGGCGGCGTTGACTCAACGTTTCTGCTCAAGACCGCGCATGACGCGCTTGGCGGCCGCGCCGCCGCCGTGACGGCGTCGTCCTGCTCGTTTCCGAAGCGGGAGCTGGACGCCGCGCGCGCTTTCTGCGAAAAGCTTGGCGTCCGCCACTTCACCGTGGAGAGCGAGGAGCTGGACGTTCCCGGCTTCTCTGACAACCCAAAAAACCGTTGCTATCTCTGTAAAAACGAGCTGTACAACCACATTTGGCAGCTCGCGCGGGAGCAGGGCTTCAGCTATATCGCGGAAGGCTCGAACACGGATGACGAGGGTGATTACCGCCCGGGACTCCTTGCCGTGCGGGAGCAGGGCGTACTCAGCCCGCTGCGCTCGGCGGGACTTGGCAAGGGCGACATCCGCGCCCTCTCGCGTGAGCTTGACCTTGAAACATGGGACAAGCCGTCGTTTGCGTGTCTTGCCTCGCGCTTTCCTTACGGCGAAAGGCTTACGCAGGAAAAGCTCACGGCGGTTGACCGCGCGGAGCAGCTTCTGCTGGATTTGGGTGTTCGTCAGGTTCGCGTCCGCCATCACGGGCTTGTCGCGCGCATTGAGACGGACGACGCCGGCATGACGCTTCTCCTTGATCCGTTCATCCGCAAAAATATCTATGCGCGCTTCCGGGAGCTTGGCTTTGATTACGCCGCGCTCGACCTTTTGGGCTATCGCACAGGCAGTATGAACGAGGGACTCCAGCCGCTGTCCGCGAATTTCCCGCGCGGCGGGCGCTAAAGCTCCGCGGCAAATTTAAGCGCATAGTCCAGCCCCGCCTCCGGGCCGTCGTCCGCGTCGATTTCCGTCCGCCATATTGGATCGTCGAACGCCGCTTCATATTCCGCCGTCGCGTTCGCCGTTTTCAGCGTCCGCGACGAGCAGTAGTATCGCAGCGCGTCCACCGCGTGGGTAACGTCGTGCGGAATTTTCGCGCAGTCGTTCGGATCGCGGCGGTCAGATTCTATCCGTGAAACATCATTTATCAGCCCCGGGCACACGGAAAAAATCGTCAGCGCCGGGACATTCTCCTGTCTCATGCGCAAAAACTCCTTGATTTGCATATGCCCGGAGATACGCGCGTTTCCTGCGCGCACAAGCGATATTCCGCACGCCATAAATATCTCCGCCATCGTCCGCCCGGAGTCCTTGTGCCTGTTCCACATGTCGGGCGGAGCGAACGTCGCGGCAACCTCCTCATCCCTTGGGGTACAGCGCAGCATCTCCCTTGCCGCCTCCGACGCCACAAGATTCGCCCTGCGCAGCTCGCGGTACACAATGTGCCGCCCGTCCGGCGCCTCAGCGATCCACAGGCACGAAAGCATGTCCAGCCCATAGTCAAAGCTGCGGTAGCGCGTCCAGCCGCGAGGCAGCTCAAACGGTCGTGAGACATGCGTTTCCTCTGAAAATTCCGAGAAATACGTTCCGCCGGCGCTCGACCAGTCGCCATAGCGGTACGCGCGCATTTGATTCTCGGGCAGAGCTTCCAGCATTCGCAGATATTCCGGCGAGGAGCGCAAAAGGTGAACGTTGTCCTCGGCAAACGCGAAAATGAACGAGTAATCCTCCGCGCGCTCGCCGGGCTGATACTCGCGGTCGATGAACAATCTCTTCACCCAGCCGTGCCCGACACCGCCGGGATTGCAGGTGATGTAAAACCGTTTTGGAATGCTTGACGCTCCGCGCAGACATGAGCCGAGATAGCGAAAATCACGCTCGTAAAACTGCGTCGCCTCATCCATGAATATCCAATCATACTCCTGCCCCTGATATTCCCGCTCCGCCGTCGCGGACTGATAGTGTCCAAATTTTATGACAGATCCGTTTCGAAAGGTAAGCGTGCGGTTCGTGCCGTTATACTTTGCCGCAGCGTCCGGCACAAGCCGCAGCATCGGCTCAATGTGGTTCTGCTGCAACTCCGCATATGTTCTGCGCAGAATAAGAACGCGCATCCCGGGATAGCGTACAGCTCCGGCGACCGCCTTTACGCGCACCGCGTGAGTTTTTCCGCCGCCTTTCGCGCCGCCGTAGGCGGTGTACAGCGCACGGCTCTTGAAAAACAGCGTCTGCTTTGCGCTGAGCTTCCCGAGTTCTATTTTTATCCGTTCTCTTGGCATAAATTATATCTCCTTTGACGCGTTTAAGATAACGCCAAAATCTCAAATGTCAAGAGAAAGGTACATATTCTGCGTACAAAGCCGGAAATACTCACCGCATTACGATCCCATCGCGGCCGCAGCGCAGCGCGCGCCGGAATTCCGTCGCGCCGATTCCCCGGTTTGTGCCCGCACGGGCAGCGCTTTGCCGCGCGGCGGAGCTTGCTTCCGCGTCCTACAGTCTGCGGTCCGGCGCCTCCATCAATCGGCGGAGCTTTTGCAGCACCCGATCGCGCCTGTCAGTC
>JAITGW010000206.1 GCA_031280325.1 Oscillospiraceae bacterium | reverse complement strand
GCTTGCTATGTAACAACATGATGCTCTCCACCGCCTCTCTTTTGTTAGCCTTATTATACCATATCCCGCACACTTGTGCAACCATTTTTGCCCGCCGCACCGACTTTTTCAGTAGGCTCCGTCAGCCGTGGTGGGTGGGGTATACCTCAAGATACCAGTAGCGGTTGTCCTCCCATATCCGTGCGAAAATAGTTCCGTCCGTTCCGGCAATGAGGCCATCCGGGCGGAGCGTTACGGGAACCGCGCGCTCCGGCGCTCCGTTTTCCTCGAGTATGAGATAAAGCCGGTCAAAGCCCGCGAGATTAAATGAGTTATATTGCCAGGGCTCCGCCATGACGCCGGGGGAGAGCGGCGTTGCCGCAGGCAGCTTGCCGCCGCCATTATAATAGTACGCAACGGCGCCGGACAGCGCCCAGGCGCTTTCCGTGACGCCGTGGATATGGTCATGATAGTAGAAATTTTGGTCGTCAAGATACGTGCGGGGCACGTTTAGAAACGCCGCTGAGGCGGCGGTGTCCGGCATATCTGACAGCGCGGCTATAACGACGCCGGAGAGGAGTCTGTCATACTCCGCCGTGCGCTTGTAGTCATACAGCTCGCTCACCGAGGCGACGCAGCACAAAAGCGCGATCATGCCGGCAAGGATTCCGGTGATAGTTCGCCTTGCTCGAACGCGCCGGAGCGCGAGCGACACAATACAATCGAAAATCAGCCCCAGCCCAAGGAGACTCATGCACGCGCCGCGCATTGAGAACCAAACGTTTGCCTGGAAAAAAAACGGCGCGGTTGGCGCAATCGCAAGAGCAAGCCCGACGGCAAGCGTTATGGCGGCGTTCTTTTCCTTGTGGCTGTGTGGATTATCGCCGGTGTGCAGCGTGAGGCGCGCCGCGGCTGCGGAGAGAGCGCAGACGATCGGCAGATAGAAAAAATTCGGAGCGGAGGCGATGATGCGAATGCCGCGCACGAACCCCTTTGCGGAGATGAGCAGTGTGCCGCTGACGAAAACGGAGCGCAGCTGACCAAAAAGTATGGGCAGAAAATAAGAAAAATACCCATCTTCAAATGGCGTCACAACCGCGGTTTGTCCGGCGTATTTGTTCACGGAAGGGGCGAGGATAATATACGCTCCGTATATTACGATCAGCGCAATCGACAGAAGGGCGGCGCGGGCGCGCCGAGTCTCACGAACGTACAGCAGAAAGAAAATTGCGGTGAGCGCAAGGGTGAGGACAGCGGCCTGCTCGTACAGTCCGAAGCATAGCAGCTGGAGCGGTAGATATAACAAAAAGTATTTTTTGCGTCCCGTTTCGCAAAATCGGACGTACCCGTACAGCGACAGTGCGGAAAACAGAAGACCAATGCAGACGCGAGATGCGGCCGAGAGCCAATAGGTCCCCTCAAAATTGAGCGGCAGAAGCGTGAGGATAAGCGCCATGAGGTAGCCCGCGCGCATTTTTCTGACGAAAATCGCCTTGAACAGCAGTGCCGCCCCCGCAAGCGCGGCGGAAAACAGCGCGGTGAGGATGACGGGCGAAAGCCCGAATAGCCAGGACCAGAGCGTTATGTCAAGCGCGCCGGCGATGGGGCGGTGTCTCGGCAAATCAAGCGCGACAAACAGGCGTCCAAAATCCGCGAGACTTCCGATTTGCGTCGCGAGGTTGTGGTATTGGATATAGTCGTCAAGCTGTGGGAAATATTGGAATCCAAAATAACAAAATCGCGTGAACGCAAGTCCGAACAGGACGATAAACGGCGCTGTGCGGCGGAGCTTTGCGATGAAAATCCCGCTCATGCGTCAAGCCTCCGTATTCTGCGGCGTATTGCGAAAACCTCCCGCACCATAGCGGCGGAATCGCGCAGAAGGCTGACGCTCGAAGAAGTGTGGCGCAGGATTTTCACGGGAATTTCGGCGGCGCGAAGACCAAGTCTTTGCGCAAGGAGCAGCACTTCCGCGTCGAATGCGAAGCGGTCCGTTTCACAGCGGGAAAATATATCCCGCGCGGCGCTGAGCTTGAAGCCCTTGAAGCCGCACTGGCTGTCATAGGCCAGTCCCAGCAGGATTCGCATTCCCAGCGCGAAGCAGCGGGATGCGGCGGAGCGCAGACCGGTATATTTACCGTATCCGTCCGGCGTAAGGCGGCGGGAGCCGAGTATCATATCCGCGCCGGTTTGCTCAAAAAGTTCGATGGCGGCGGCGATTATGTCGAGACCGTATGCCAAATCAGCGTCAGTGTAAAATATAAAATCGCCCTGAGCCGCTAAAACCCCCTGACGTATGGCATAGCCCTTGCCGCGGTTTTGCCCGTATGAAATCAGGCGCATCTGTCCGCCCGCAAGCGGCGAGAGCAGCTGCGCCGTGCGGTCGGCGCTTCCATCGTTTATGAGGATAAGCTCCGAGCCGGGGAAATGCAAGGCAAGCCATTCCCGCGCGGCGACCGCGGTTTGGGCTATGCCGCGTTCCTCGTTGTACGCGGGAATGATGAGGGAGATAGTCATGGATTTCCTCACTGTTTTCCATTATTTCTGATGGCGCCGCAGATTTAGATAACATTTTCTCAAAGAAAGGGATACAGCCTGCAGTCTCCGCTCTCCGAGGCTGCCGACCGCTTGAGAAGGCGGAGCGGAAATTAAATAGCGGCAAAAGCAGGCGTGCGGTTTTATGGATTATATCACCTGCAAGATTTTTCTGCAACGGTTGAAATCCGTCGCGAAATGGCGTATAATCGCAAAAAAGGACTGCGGAGGTCAAAATGGAGATTGTTTTTGCCGTTGCCGGACTTGTAATCGGGCTGGCTGTAGGGTTTGGGTTCGCGTTTTTGATGTTCTCGCGTGAAAATAAGCTGCTGCGCGAGAAAGCGGAGGAGCGCGAACGCGCGCTGGCGGAGTTTCATGACGAGCGGCTGCGAGAGGCGAACGACCGCGCGGAGTTCACCGAAAAGCTTGCGCCGATGCGCGACACGCTTGATAAAATGCAGCGCAAAATCGAGGAGCTTGAGGGTCAGCGGCGGGAGCAGTACGGCAGCTTGACGAGCGCGATACGCTCGGCGCAGGAGCGGCAGGGAGAGCTGCTGAAAACCACAACTGTGCTTGCGACGGCGCTCAAATCCAATCAGGTGCGCGGACATTGGGGTGAGGCGCAGCTGCGCACAATCGTCGAGGCGACGGGAATGGTCGCGCATGTGGATTTTGCGGAGCAAGCCTCAGCTGATGACAAGCGCCCCGATATGGTCATAAATATGCCGCACGGGCGCAGTATTGTGCTTGACAGCAAGGTTCCCGCGGGGAAGTTTCTCGAAGCGTCTGAAATCAGCGATTATGCCGACGAGAATATGCTCGCAAACAAAAAAGCTCTGCTGCGAGAGCACGCGCGGGCTCTTAGAACGCAGATAGATCTGCTGTCAAAAAAAATGTATTGGGAGCAGGCTGTTTCGCCGGAATTTACAATCATGTTCATCCCGAGCGAAGCTATGCTTTCCGCCGCGCTGGAGGCGGATCCCGCGCTTTTGGAATACGCGTTTTCAAAGCGGGTCGCGCTGTCGAGTCCCGTGAACCTGTTCTCGGTGCTGAAGACGATATATTTTGTCTGGCAGCAGCAGGCAATGAGCGACAACGCAAAGGAGCTTGGCGAAATGGCGGCGGAGCTGCTGCGGCGCGTTGGAATAATGGCAAGGCACAGCGCGGAGCTTGCGGTGTCGCTCGACCGAACGGTGCGAAAATACAATGACTTTGCGTCGTCGCTGGAATCGAATGTGCTGACGCAGGTCAACCGCATGGCGGACAGGCTTGAAAAGGAGCGCATCGCGGAGGCGAAGCTCATCGAGTGGCAGCCGAAACAGTATACAAAGCCGGAGCTTACGGCGGGAATTGACAAATAATTTATTGTAAGGGAGTTTTTATCATGGAATTTCAGGAGCTGATCACAAATCGCTATTCGACCCGCGCGTTCGCGGACGCGCCGGTGGAGAGGGAAAAGCTCGGCGCGATTCTTGCCTCCGCGCGCCTCGCGCCGACGGCGCACAACAGCCAGCCGCAGAGAATCAAAATCGTCTCCGCGCCGGAGGAGCTTGCGAAAATCGACGACTGCTCTCCGTGCCGATACGGCGCGCCGGTCGTATTTGTCATCTGTTATGACGGTGCGGAAACGTGGAGGCGTCCGTTTGACGGCGTGAACTCCGGCGTGGTGGACGCGTCGATTGTCACCGCGCACATGATGCTTCAGGCGGAGGCGCTCGGGCTTGCGTCGTGCTGGGTGATGTTCTTCAACCCGGAAAAGCTCATCAAAGCGTTCGGTCTTGCGGAGGGGCTGACGCCGATCGCGCTTTTGCCCGTGGGATACGGCGCTCCGGACGCCGCGCCGTCGCCTTTCCACACAGACCGTAAGCCTCTGAGCGAACTGTTGCTGTGAGGATGGGCGCGGATTTTGGGAACCTGTATCCGAGCTTCTGAAAGAGAAATCCGCGTGTGCGGCAACGCTTGTCTGCACGCCGGAGCGGTTGTATTTTATGCATATGACAGCTGCGCGTATTACACAAAAAAACTTGCGGTTTGACCGTGCGTTTTGCTGATGACAAATTCCGATCCGGGGAAATGAGCGGAAAGGCGTGATTGCAGTGCGGGGATGACTGTGTTCTCCGTACAGAAATGATCCGCGTCGATGAGGTTTACGCCAAGCTCAGCCGCGAGCAGAAACGCGCTGTACTTTGCCTCGCCGGTGACGAGCGTGTCGCATCCGGAGTCTTTCGCGCGCTCCAGATAATCGCCGCCGCTGCCGCCGACGACAGAGACGCGGAAAACGGCGCGGCCGGAGTCATAGTAGCGCAAGCCGTTGCAATCCAAGCTTTTTTTGAGCTGTGAGAGGTATTTGTGCAGAGGGGTGGGGGCGGCAAGAAAGCCCTCGCGCCCATACGAAAATTCGCGCCCGTCGGCGTAGCGCCCCTCTGCGGCGAGTATGTGAGGATCGGCGATTCCGCAGGCTGCGGCAAGCGCGTCGTTAACCCCTCCGGGCGCGGCGTCAAGATTTGTGTGCATACAGATCGCGGAAATGCCGCGCGACAGCAGCGCCATAAGAGAGCGCCCGCTGACCGTAAGATTATTTACGGTTTTAACCGAAAAAATCAGCGGATGGTGAGAGACGATAAGCTCGCAGCCAAGCGCCGCCGCCTCGTCAATCACGCCGGAGGTAATGTCGAGTGACAGCAAGGTTTTTTTCGCTGTACTCTCGGTATCGCCGACAAGCAGACCGACGTTGTCAAACTCCATTTTCGCCTCTGCCGGGGCGCAAAATCGAAGCGGGTTTCGCGTTTCACTAAAGAGGGGCCCGATGGAATCTCGGCGGATGTCACTTGGGGTGGGCTCGTCGCTGTTGAG
>JAITGW010000165.1 GCA_031280325.1 Oscillospiraceae bacterium | reverse complement strand
GATCTTGTGCGCGTCGGCGAGGAAATCGAGCGGGAATTCGGTATTCCGATCGTCAACAAGCGCGTGTCGGTCACTCCGATAGCGATCTGCTGTGAGCCGGCGCAGACCGAAGACTATATGATTTTCGCCCGCGCCATGGACCGCGCGGCGAAGGAAATCGGCGTGAACTTCATCGGCGGCTTCTCCGCGCTTGTACATAAGGGCTTCACCCAGGGAGACAGGCGGCTCATCGCCGCGATTCCCCGGGCGCTGACCGAGACGGAGCGCGTCTGCGCAAGCGTAAATATCGCGACAACGCGGGCGGGAATAAACATGGACGCTGTGGCGCTGATGGGGCGCACGGTTAAAGACGCCGCGCGCCTTACCGCCGAAACGGGCGGATTCGCCTGCTGCAAGCTTGTCGTGTTCGCAAACGCCGTTGAGGATAACCCTTTCATGGCGGGCGCATTTCACGGAGCGGGAGAGCCTGATTGTGTAATTAACGTCGGCGTATCGGGTCCCGGCGTCGTGAAAACAGCGCTGGAATCCGTTCGCGGTCAGCCGTTTGACGTTGTCGCTGAGACAATCAAGAAAACTGCGTTCCGCGTCACGCGCATGGGGCAGCTTGTCGCGCGCGAGGCGTCGAGCCGCCTCGGTGTACAGTTCGGAATCGTTGACCTGTCTCTCGCGCCGACGCCGGCCGCGGGCGACTCTGTCGCGGATATTTTAGAGGAAATGGGACTGTCGAGCGTAGGAACGCACGGAACGACGGCGGCGCTTGCGCTGCTGAACGACGCCGTTAAAAAAGGCGGCGTCATGGCGTCGAGCCACGTTGGCGGTCTGTCCGGCGCGTTCATCCCGGTGAGCGAGGACGCGGGTATGATCCGCGCCGCCGAGGCGGGAATTCTGCGCAGTGAAAAGCTTGAGGCGATGACGTGCGTCTGCTCCGTGGGTCTTGACATGATCGCGGTTCCCGGCGACACAAGCGCGGAGACGATCTCCGCGATAATCGCCGACGAAGCCGCTATAGGCGTGATCAACAACAAAACCACGGCGGTACGGATCATTCCCGCGCCGGGCAAGGTTGTCGGAGACAGGGTCGACTTCGGCGGTCTGCTTGGCAGCGCGCCCGTTATGCCCGTCTCAGGCGGGGATGCTCGGGAATTCATCGCGCGCGGCGGTCGTATTCCGGCGCCGCTGGGCAGTTTGCGAAACTGATTTCCCGCGTCCGCGCGCGGGGCGTTTTGCGGCGCTTGGAAACATTTCTCTCGCATTCCTGTTATCAAAACAGCCAAACTATGGGAGATAAAGCAAGGGGGCGGCGATAATAGCGTGAACGAACAATTGAAAACCCTCTTTGGGTTCATGAGCAATCCGGTCGTTATTGAAGCCGGCGGCGAGGTTTCGTATAAAAACTCCGCGGCAGCGGCGCTTCCGGAGGCCGCGATAGCCGGAGCCGTTGAAATCTTTCAAAATTCCGGTGCGGAGTCCGCCTCCGCGATGAAGATTGAATCGGGGGATACGGCGTATATGGTTCACGCCTGCACAGTGTCGGACACGGAAACGGCGTATGTCTTTTCAGCGTGCGAGCCGGAGACTGCGCTGCGCGAGAACGCCGTCGTATCCGCCGTGGCGGAGGCAATACGCGACCCTCTGGCGGTGCTTTCCCTGTCGGCGAACTTCATAATACCGACAGCGGAGCGTACAGGCGATGAGCGCACGGTGCAGTACGCCGCGATGATGAACAAAAGTCTTTACCGTCTGCGGCGGCTGGCAAACCACCTCAACGTGTTCACCTGTGCCGAAGATTCCGACTTTGGAATGGTAAAAACCGTATTTGATCTGGCGTGCCTGTGCGAGGAAACGACTCTGGCTGTCCGCAGCTTGCTTGGCGCGACAGAACAGGGCATCGCCCTCCGGCTTTGCGGCGACTCGGTTATGGTTCGTGGCGACCGCGTCATGCTGCGCCGGATGCTGCTGACAATTATATCAAACAGCGTCGTGTTCGCCGCCGGAGAAGACATGAGAATATGTATTTCGGTCAAAAAAAGCCGGAACATGGCGCTTATTACCGTTACGGACAACGGAGAAGGGATATGCCTTGCGGACAAAACAAATGTCTGGAGTCATTATCTCGACCGGCGGGAGTTTGGCGACACGTACCGCGGCGCGGGCTTCGGTCTGCCCATGGCATACGTTGTCGCGCGCGCGCACGGCGGCGGCGCCGTACTGGAATCCCGCCCGGGTTTGGGTACCAGCGTAATCATATCGCTGCCCGTATCGGACGAAAAGGCCGCCGAGCTGAAATCCGACTCGCTTGAATACGGGCTTTGCGCAGAATATCTGACGGAGCTTGCCGATATTCTGCCGCCGGAGCGGTTTTTGGAGGAATATTTGGATTGACGGCGGGCGCTGCGCTTATCCGCGTATACAGAAAGCGCGGCGCCCGGCAACGCTTTGATTGGTCACGCGAAAGGGATAGAGATATAAAAATGAAAGCAGCTGACAGCACGGGAAAACAAAAAAAATCAAAAATTGCACGGCGCGCCGAGATGCTGCGCAGCGCTCTTGTGCGGCGGCTTGCCAAGAAACGCGCGCCGGAGCCTGAGGCGCACAAGCTCGCGCCGCTTGGAGTGTATGTCCATATACCGTTTTGCAAGACACGCTGCGCCTATTGCGATTTTTACTCTACCTCCGGGCGCGAGAATAATATGTGGCAGTATGTTGACGCGCTGCGCACGCACATCGGCGAATACGCAGAGCAGCTTGACAACTATCTCATTGACACTGTGTATTTCGGCGGCGGGACGCCGAGTCTGTTCGGCGCGGCGCGACTTATCGCCGTTCTGGACGAGCTTAAACGCCGCGGTCATGTGAGCCTGGACGCCGAGATCACGCTTGAAGCCAACCCCGAGAGCGTGAGCCTGAACGACTTGCGCCGTCTGCGCCGCGCCGGCTTCAACAGGATTTCAATCGGAATCCAGTCCGCAAAGGAGTCGTATCTCTCGTCGCTTGGGCGGGCGCACAGCTTCAAAACAGCGGAGCGCGCGGTGAAAAGCGCGCGCGCGGCCGGGTTTCGGAACGTATCGGTCGATATAATGTACGGGCTTCCGAACCAATCGCGGGAGGATTTTGCGGACGACCTGCTTCGCATTGCGGCGCTGAATCCCGACCATATATCCTGCTATGGGCTGAAGCTTGAGGAGGGAACGGCGTTTTACGTTTTTAAGGATTCGCCCTTTTTGCCGGACGACGATGTTCAGGCGGATATGTATCTCTATGCCGCCGACGCTCTGGGGCGCTTCGGATATTATCAATACGAGGTGTCAAACTTCGCACGGCGCGGGTTTGAGTCAAGGCACAATCTAAAATACTGGCTTGGACAGGAATATTTGGGATTCGGTCCGTCGGCAAGCTCCTATATCGGCTGCGCGCGGCATACGCTTGTATCAGATCTGGACAAATACATCAACGGAATCAAAAATGGCGGCGGACTTATCGAAACGACGGAAGAAATTTCGGACTATGAGCTGCTGCGGGAGTACATCATGCTCCGTCTCCGCACGATTTACGGAATCTCCGAGGAGGAGTACCGCGGCATCTACAACGTCGGAATGGAACGGATCGCGGAACTTCTCGCTATGTATGAGGAGCAGGGCTGGGCGCTTTACCGCGACGGGCGCTGGCGTTTTACTGCGGAGGGCTTTTTGCTGTCGAACACCCTAATAGGAGAGCTGCTTGACGCGCAGCGGAGAGAGCGCATTGTCCGCGTAGCCCCGTGGCAGACGGAGCCTGACTTTGCGGCTCTTCAAACAACGCTTTTCCCGGAGACGGAGCTGCACTCCGTGTCAAATTTTATATGACACGGGCGGAATGTTATAAATTTTCCGTATTGCGCGGATTGACGTTATATGTTACAATGCTTGGGAAAGCGTATTTATTGCAGAAATGAGCGTGACAAATGAAATTATCCGGTTGGAAAATCAGCGGCGCGGGTAAAAAAACCGCGCACGCGGTACATAGTAACGGATCCGCGAGGCGGCACGGCAAAAATGGCGGTTTGCCAAAGCCGATGCTTGCGCTTGGTATAGTCATGGCGCTGCTGCTCGTTCTGATTATCGGAGGCTGCGCGATTATCGGAGGGAGCGACAGAATCTATCCCAACGTGATAATCGCGGGCGAAAACCTCGGCGGAAAAACAAAGCTTGAGGCGGCGCAAGCGCTGCTCGACGCGGGGTATGAGTCCGGCGTGGCGAACGTGCGCGCAACGATTGTGCTGTCTGCCGCGGACGAGGTTACGGTTTCCGCCGCGGACGCGGGGATGACTCCGTCCACGTCCGGCGCAGCCGAGCTGGCGTATGCGTTTGGGCGGGATGGCGGATTTTTTGGGCGCGCCGCCGCCTATTTGAAGTGTCTGTCAAAGGAGACGGAGCTTACCGTTCCGGCAGAATTCGACCGGAGCGTGGTTCGCGCCGCGACAGATAAGGCGGCCGGCGAATATAACATCCGTTTGGCAGCCGATACGTATGAGATAGGCGAACGGGAAATCCGCATTGTCAAGGGCACACACAGCGCTCTTGCCGATCCGGAGGCTGTCTATGACCTCATGGTGGAGACGCTTTACGAGGCTTTGTCAGAGCTTGCGCCGGTCACGCGGGAATATGAGCTGCCGGAAGATATTGATACGGACAGCGACATTGATCTTGCGGCGATATATAACTCAATCAACGTTGCGCCGGTGTCGGCGGCGTATGTTCCGGAGACATATTCCGTGACGGAGAGCGTTGTTGGCGTGAGCTTCGATATGGATGCGGCGCAGCGCGATATGGAGACCGCCGATGAGGGGGAGACGATTGTAATCCCGCTGATATTTACCGAGCCGGATATTACAAAGGAGGCGCTGGAAGCGATCCTCTTCCGTGACGTGCTCACAGAGCGCACGACGAACATTGCCGGAACATACAACCGTCTGAACAACATTAAGCTCGCCTCTGCCGCGTGCGACGGAAAGCTGCTTAACCCCGGAGAGACATTTTCTTTCAACGGGACGGTCGGCAAGCGCACCGCCGCAAAGGGCTATCTTGAAGCCGGGGCGTATGCCGGCGGAAAGACCGTTCAGGAAATCGGCGGAGGAATCTGTCAGGTTTCCTCTACTATATATGACTGCGCCGTGCGCGCAAATCTTCTGATTGTAGAAAGGGCGAACCACATGTTCCCCGTGGCATATCTGCCCTACGGAAACGACGCGACGGTAAACTGGGGAACGATTGACTTTCAGTTTAAAAACGATACGGATTATCCGATCAGACTTGATGTCAAGGTGGACGGGCGTAAGCTCACCGTCCGCGTTGTGGGGACGAAAATGGATCCCGGATATGTCAAGCTGACGTATGAAGTCACAGACCGCAAGGATTTTACAATAGTGCGCATGGAGGATGCGTCGGTACCCGACGGAAAAGAGGTACGCGACACGCCGGGACATCAGGGTATGACGGTCGTCACCTATAAGAATTATTACGACGGAAATGACCAGCTCATAAAAACCGAGAAAATCACCACAAGCAAGTATCGGGCGCAGAACGAAATCATACTTGTGCCGATCGGCGCCCTGAATCCGACGCCGACGCCGTCGGAAGCGCCGCACACACCGCCGCCGACGCATACGCCTGCTCCGACGCATACGTCAGAGCCCGTTCCCACGCCAACGCCTGTTCCGCCAACAAACACTCCGCCTCCGGAAACTCCGGTCGTGCCTCCTCCTCCGGACGATACGCCCGGAATTTAGCGGTATTTGCATTGGCAGAAAAATCGCCTGACCGCAGGCAAAAAGTTATAGAAAAATATCATATCCGCATTCGTGACGGTCTCAAAGCCGTCGCTCGCGCCTTTGTAAAGGGCGAGGCGGAAAAAATGGAGCGTCCGTTTGCGGAAACGGGCGCTTCGAAATGCCCTGACGTTGTCGGCGTGGCCTTTGCGGGAAACGAAATCTCGAAAATTCGCTTATGGCACTATATAAAATGGGTCGTCAGGCAAGCAGCGCGGGTAATGCTGCCGTTTTCTTTCTCATTACTGCGGAAGCTGCGATATGGCTGCCTCATATGAAAAGGAAGGGCGGCGTTTCAACGGCGCGCGCTTTTGCCGGGAAGTGTACTGTTTGACTTGATTTTGGCGGCATGATATGGCTTGCCGCGCTGTCAATTTGCTCTGCTGCGCTGACCCGCGCTCCCCTCCATTCCGCACGAAGGCGATCTTCTTTCATTCCTCCCTCTCATCTTTTGACGAAATTATCACGTGCGGCGGTTCGGATATGCTCATTATCAGGAAAAATAATAAGCTATTGACAACCGAATCGGTTTACGATATAATCATATCGTAACCCATTTAGGGAGATAAATTTTTTGAAAAACACCTTTGCCTCGCTTCCCGCCGGCAAGCGGGAGCGCGTGATAAACGGCGCGCTCGCGGCGTTTGCGAAAAACGGATACAAAAAAACATCCGCAATGGATCTGGCGGCGTCCGCCGGGATCAGCAAAGCCATGATTTTCAGCTATTTTGGAACCAAGCGCGGCGCGTATGAATATGTGTGCGAGTACGCCGTAAATACCGTGTGGGAGGAGTTTCGGCGCAACGCTCACAAAATTCTCACCGACGATTTTTTCGAGCGCATACAGCTGTCCCTGGAGATCAAGCTCTCTTTTATGAATCGCAGCGCCAATTTGCTCGCGTTCCTAACCTCCATGTATTACGAGCGGGACGATACGGTTCGCCCTTACATTGAACGCCTGCTTGGAGAATCCTTTTCGCTGCGCGAGGATGTATTGCTTCGCGGCGTTGACAACTCCCGCTTCAAAGGAGGAGTTGATCCACAGTCTGTGGCAGAGCTGCTCATGTACATGTCAAGCGGACTCGCTGACGAATGGCACAGGGGTGAAACTGATCTTGACGAGCTGCTGCAGAAATTTAACCGCGCCGCTGCGATGCTTAAAAACAATTTGTACAAGGAGGAATTTTTAGCATGAACACGTTTGAAATCCGCGGACTTGTAAAGAAATTCGGCAGGTTTACAGCGCTTGATGGCATCGACATGACGGCGAGGCCGGGCGAAGTCCGCGCCTTTCTCGGACCGAACGGAGCGGGAAAGACAACGACAATACACTGTATGCTCGCGATACTCAAGGCGACAAGCGGCGAAGTTCGGCTGTTCGGCAAGGATGCCTGGAAAAACGCTGTAGAGCTGCACAAGCGCGTCGCGTTCGTACCGGGTGACGTCAATCTGTGGGGCAATCTCACCGGCGGCGAAGTTATCGATCTCTTTCTCTCCCTGCGGGGAGCGGCGCACGCCGACAAATCTCTCCGCGCGCTTATGATCGAGCGCTTCGAGCTCGATCCGACGAAAAAATGCCGCACCTATAGCAAGGGAAACCGCCAGAAGGTCGCCCTTGTTTCCGCTCTCGCAAGCGACGCCGAGCTGTTTATTCTCGACGAGCCGACGAGCGGGCTTGACCCTCTTATGGAAAACGTGTTTCAAGAGTGTGTCGGGGAACTCAAGCGCGGAGGCAAGAGCATCCTGCTGTCGAGTCATATAATAAGCGAGGTTGAAAAACTCGCCGATACCGTCAGCATAATCCGCGCGGGCAAAATTGTTGCTGACGGAACGATGTCCGAGATTACCGCGCAGGCCGCGGGAGCTTCGCTTGAAGAATTCTTCCTTTCAGAGTACGCGGGGAGGGCATAACTATGGCGGGATTTTGGACGTATCTGCGCTTTATCGCCAGGCGGGAGAGGATCGTCAGCGCGATTTGGGCGGCGGCTCTCGTGCTGTTCACCTTTGCGACAGCAGCTTATTTCCCGTCGCTGTTCCCCGATGAAGCGGCAAGGGCAAGCGTTGCCGAAATGCTTAAATCCCCCGCGATGATCGGCATGATGGGCCCCGTTTATGGCGGAGCTGCGCCAAGCGCCGCCATGCTTTTCTCACAGGAGATGAGCGTGTGGATGTTCATTGCCTCGGCGGTTATGAACATCTTTCTTGTCAACCGCCACACCCGCTCTGACGAGGAGCTTGGACGGCTTGAAATGTTCCGCAGCCTGCCCGTCGGACAGCTGACAGGCGCATTTTCAGTGATGAAATTCGTGTTCGCGCTCAACCTTATAATCGCTGTTTTTACAACGCTTCTAGTCTCGGCGTCGGGCATTGGCGGCGATTTTGCGGGCGCCGCGGCATATTCGTTTGCGGTGTTCGGCGTCGGCGTGTTCTTTGCGGCTGTGACGCTGCTGCTTGCGCAGCTGCTTAGCACCTCACGCGGAGTAAGCGGCGCGGCGCTTGCGGTGCTGGGCTTGTCATATATGCTCCGCGCCGCCGGTGACATTTCGGGCAGCGCGCTCAGTGTTA
>JAITGW010000164.1 GCA_031280325.1 Oscillospiraceae bacterium | reverse complement strand
CGTGGGCGATTTCACCGTGAACCTCCATGTCCACCGGACCATAAATCTGGTTTCCGCGCCGCTGGGACTCTTGCGCGAACATACCCGCGTGCTGAAGTTCCGCCACGGCAACGGCGCCGTTTCGCGTGATCGCGTCGGTGAGCCGCGTGAGTGACCCGGTAATCCCGGGGTCGTCAAGCTGCGCGCTCATCGGTCCGCCGAGCCCACGCTTTGCGTCAACATACAGCTCGCCGACGGCGACGCTTGCCGCGCCGCCCTGCGCCTTGCGCCCGTAATACGCCGCCGCTGCCTCCGGGAAAATTGGCCCCGCCTCATAGTTCTGCCAGCCAGTGGGCGAAGCGAAAATTCTGTTGCGGAAAACCGTGTTCCCAAGTGTGATTTGGCTGAATAAGTGTGGATATTTATGCTCAAAGCCCGCCATATGTATCTCCTTTCAATCCAACCCAGTGGTAGTATGACACTGTTTTAACGTCTGCGCACAGCGGAAAGCTTTCCCCCGTCTCCCAAAGCCATTGCGCCGCGTAATCAATAAGCTCCCGCCGCTTGTCCTTAAAATATATCTCCGAAAACCCGAGGAAAACCGGCGGTGTTCCGTCATACACGTCCGATAACAAAAGCGCGCCGCGCGGTTTAAGTATGCGGTCTAACTCTAACAGCGCCGCGCCGCTGTCAAGCAGCGAGATCGAGCATTCGCACATCACGGCGTCGAACGACTGCGGCGCAATGCCCGATAATTCCTCCGCACCCGCAAGCCCAAACGCCTCATACCCAAGCTCCGCAAGCAGCGCGACGCTCTCCCCTCCGCCGCAGCACAGGTCAAGGATGCGCGCGCCCGGCACGAGGCTTGCCGCCTCGATAAGCTCCCGCGTCGCTCCAAGTCCTCCCGGATGTCCCCCATTGCGGCGGGAAAACTCTTTCCACGCCGCCGAATTGTAAAATTCTTCCACCGTCGGCCGTTAAATGTTAAGCGCGCGGTCATACGCCGTGAAATTCGCGCGGAGAATATTCTTGGGCTCCGCACAATCCCCGACATAGTACACGTCCGGAATAAGCTCGAAAAATTGATCGCGCATCTCGGCGTTTGACGTCATTCCAAACGCTTCGACGACGACGTCCGCATCGAGCGCCTTGAATTTCCAGTCGCGCCCCTCGACAGCGACGCGTCCGTCGCCTATGCTGCGCACAATATGCTCTCCAATCAGCTCAACGCCGTTTTCACGCAGCAGATGCAGCAGCATATTGCGCGTCAAATCGTGCGCCCCATTCGCAAAGTCCGCGACCGGAATCATGTCCACAACAGTCACAGCGCACCCCTCCATTGCGAGCGCAAGCGCGGACTCGCACCCCGAAAGTCCTCCGCCGCAGACTACGACGCGCGCGCCCGGTGCAATTTTTACCCGTCCGGAGTCGATTTCCAGCACATTGAATACGTTTTCGGCATCAATTCCCGGTATGGCCGGGCGCCCCGGAACAGAGCCAACCGCGACGATTATCGCGTCAGGATTCTCCGCCATTACGCTCTGCGCGTCAGCCGCGGCTCCAAGCCGTATATCCGCGCCGCAGCTCATCGTTTCACGCTCCAGCCACTGCGTATAGCGGAGCATATCGTCCTTAAACGGAAGCTTATTAACGTCGCGCAGCAATCCGCCAAGCGCCGCGTTCTTCTCAAACAGCACTACAGCGTGTCCGCGCTTTGTAAGGGTCATCGCGGCCTGACAGCCGGCGACGCCTCCGCCCACGACGACGACTTTTTTCGGAACCTCAGCGCGCCATGGGCGGCTGTAGCGATACGTTCGCGCAAGCTGCGGATTCACGGCGCAATGTATGTGCGTGCCGTATCCTTCCGCACAGCTCCAGCAACGCAGACAGGGGCGCGAGCGCTCCTCGGCTCCGCGATAGGCGTTTCGCAGCATGTCGGGATCGGCAAGCAGCGCGCGCGCCATCGCGACCATATCGGCGCTGCCGTCGGCGATGATCTCCTCCGCCATTTCTGCCGTCATTATCCCGCCCACGACGCTTATCGGGATTTTTATATCGCCGCAAGCCTTGATTTCCCGCGCGAAAGGCACATTGCTGCCGCGCGGCCGGAAATATGGCGGCATTGAATAAAACTGCCCGCGCGTTTCGACAATAAGCCCCGCCGAAACGTTTACAAGGTCAATATACTCCTGCGCAAGCTTCAAAAACTCAATAACCTCGCCCGTGCGCATACCCTCGTCAACAATTTCGTCTCCGGAAATACGCAGCTCAATAATAAAATCATCGCCGACGGCTTCACGCACGGCGGACAACAGCATAAGAGGAAAGCGCGCGCGGTTCTCAAGGCTTCCGCCGTACATGTCGGTGCGGTGATTCGTCATGGGCGAGAGAAACTGCGCGATAAGATTGCCATGCGCGCCGTGAATGAGCACGCCGTCAAAGCCGCAGCGCTTCACGCGCGCCGCACAGTCAACATAAGCGTCGATAACCTGCTCAATATCGTGCTGATCCATTTCCTTTATATACCTCGCGCGGCCGGGTATCGTGAAATTCGACGGCGCAAGCGCCCTGTCAGTGTTCAAAAGCTCCTGATCGGCGCCGCGTCCGGCATGTACAAGCTCCACCGACAAAAGCGCGCCGTGCCTGTGCGCCGCCTCGACAAGGCGAACAAGGTGCGCGATCTTGCTCTCATCCGTGACGCAAAGCTCCGAGCGATAGTCGGCCGCCGCGACGTCGTCCACCGGCGTCGCGCCAAGGTGGATGATCGCAACGCCGCTCTCCGCCTGGCGCTCGACAAAATCGACATATCCCTCCGTCGCCTCGCCCCCGCCGTCCGTCATATCGCAGACCATGGGCGCGAATTCCACTCGTGATTTGAACGTCCGCTTCCCGACCGCCAGCGGGCTGAATAAATACTTATAACGGTTAAATGACGCCATAATAACTCCTCCGTCTCTATTTGCTGATCGTACATTCAAGTCCGCACTCCACGAACACCGCCGCGGCGCGCTCAAGCTCCTCCGGCGTGTTCTCGCGCAAGTGCGATAAGGTGTATTCCATACCGACAGACCTATACTTGCTCTCGCCATACTTGTGATACGGCAGAATATTGACCTGCGCACGCGGTACGATCGATTTTGCAAGCTCTGCCATGGCAGTCAGGTTTTCCTCGGAATCATTTTGCCCCGGAACGAGCGGAACGCGTATCACAACGGGAACTCCGCGCAAAGCGCACAGGCGCAGATTGCGGATTATCACATCCCTTGGTACGGCGAGGTTAGCCAGATGCCAGCCGTCGTCCGCATGCTTGAGGTCAAAGTACACCAAATCCGCAAATTTCAGCACTTTTTCCATTGCCTCCGCCGTGCCGAAGCCCGACGTATCCGCACAGGTATGATATCCGGCTTCCCGACATTTTTTGAAAAGCTCCCGCACAAAATCCGCCTGCGCGAGTATCTCCCCTCCGGAGCAGGTCACTCCTCCGCCGGACTCCTCATAATATGCGGCGTCCCTTCGGATAACTTTGAATACCTGCTCGACGGTCATGTCCTCGCCGGAAATCTTCAGCGCGCCTTGGACGCACGCGGCCGCGCACTCTCCGCAGACGGCGCATCGCGCGCGGTCAATATCAATACCATCCGCGCCCATGGTTACAGCTCCCTGCGGACACACGGCAATGCATGCGCCGCACATTTTACACGCGGTATAGCGATAGAGTATCTGCGGCTCAAAACTCTGCGATTCCGGATTAGAGCACCACGGACACCGCAGCTGACAGCCTTTTAAGAATACCGTCGTGCGTATGCCCGGACCGTCGTCCAGACTGTACCGCTGTATATTGAATACACGTCCGCGCGGTTGGGGCAAATCCTCCATCCGCAGTGTTTCTTTCGGCAAAACGCCGTCCCACGCCGCCGCCAAAATTTCTTTTGCCATATATAAACAAGCCGCCTATATCAGCTCGTGCATTGTGCGGTTGACAATTTCCGCCTGGAGTCCGGGCGGAAGATCGATGAAATACGCGCTGTAGCCTCCGACGCGGACAAGGAGATTGCGATGATCCTCGGGGTGCGCCCGCGCGTCGAGCAGCTCCTCGCGCGAGTGTATGTTGAATTGTATGTGCCAGCCGCCGCGCTTCATGAACACGCGCACGAGAAACGCCAATTGCCGCAGCTTTTCCGGCGTGTTCAGCAGCGCCTTGGAGAATTTCATATTCATCGCGTAGCCCGCGTATTCTCTGGAATATTCGCCGTTTGTCGCTGAATTAATCGCAGCCGTCGGCCCGTTCACGTCGCACCCCGGCGATACAGAGCAGGCGGCGTCGCACGTCGGCGTTCCCGCCATGCGTCCGTTCGGCATCGCGCCGATCGCCTTTCCGATTCCGACGTGCCCCGCGGCGGCGCCGATAAAAAGCATCGGCTTCTTGCCCGTAAGCGGATCGACATCCTGCTGCATTATCTCCGGAACCCGGGTTGACAGCTCGTCATACACCTCGTCGGCATAATCGTCGTCGTTACCGTATTTCGGCGCGCCCAGGCAGAGACTCCGCAGGTTTTCATATCCCTGCCAGTTCCTGTCACAGGCGTCCAGAAGCTCCGCCATCGTCGTTTTTTTCTCATCAAACACCAGCTTTTTGATCGCCGTCATCGTGTCCGCCAGATCCACAAGCCCGCGGGATCCGAGCCATGCGGCGCGTCCCTCCGGATAACGCGCGCCGCCCTCGCGCGAGGCAAGCCCCGCGGGAATACAGTCCTCATACTGCATCGCGACGCGCAGCCCGCTCATCGGACCGTCAGCGATTTCAGTCCCCCAAGAGATCATTTTGAACCGTCTCAGCATTTTCGTGAAATAATCAAGCTGCGCGCAATACGCGTCCAACACCTGCTCGAAGCCCGTAAACGCGCGCACATCCCCGGTGTGCGGGCCGAGCTGCTTTCCGGTGCGCTTGTCAAATCCGTCGTTCAGCGCAAGCTCTAAAACCTTGAGCTGCGAGATATTGTGTCCTCCACCCATGTGCTCGAGGCTGTCAAGGTGATATCCAAGGCAGCCGGACGCGTTCCAGTTGCACGCGTCAGAGAGCGGCACTCCCCTGTCAAGATAACGCTGCGTACCCAAAACGTCGTTTAGAAAAGCCGGGTTTCCGCCGCCGAACTCACGGTTGCACTCCAGCGCGTGGAGAAGAAATTCACTGTCCATGTTGGGATTATAGCGCACGTATATCGCCGGCTCCGACAGCTTTATCTGCGCCATGGCCTCCAGCACAAGCCACGAAATGTCGTTTGTCAAATCGTTTCCGTTCTCGTCTGTGCCGCACAGCGTGATGTTCGGCAGGAGCGACCCGGGCGCCGCTCGCTGCTCTCTCGGAATTGTCACAAGGTTCTCGCACTCGCGGATCTTCAGCCACAGTGCGCCAAGCAGCTCCGCGGCGGCCTGCGCCGTAATCTTTCCCTCCGTCACGTCCTTTTCATAATATGGGTAGAGGAGCTGGTCAAGCCGTCCGATCGGAACCTCCGGACGGTCGGAGGATTCCTTCCAGCATACAAGATGGTACAGCCGCACGCACTGAACAGCCTCGAAAAAGTCCCGCGGAGGCTCCGCCGGCACGCGCTCACACGCGCGGGCAATGCGCAAAAGCTCCTCCCGGCGCGCGGTTCGCGTCTCCGTCTTTGCCATTTCGCGCGCCAAATCAGCGTGCCTCCGCGCGTATTTGATGAACGCCTCGCACGAGATGATACATGCCTTGAGCAGCCAGTATTTGCGCATGAACTGCGCCGTGCCGCGGGAATTCTCGTCCCCCTCGCGCAGCATACGCTCACGCTCCGCGCTGCACAGGTCAATGATATAATTCAGTCCGTTCGCAATGCACTTGACAGACACCTGCGCCACTCCGCCGCCGTATGCAGAATAGTTTTGGAACAGCCCTCTGTCCATTTTATAGCGCACGCCGCGCCCCTCAAAGACCATGCCGCGGTCAAACAGCAAATCGAACACCTCGCAGCCCATGTCAAGCTCGACGGCGGCGTTGACGCTCGATACCTTCGGCATATTCTCGATCCAATACTGCGCGTCGGCGCGCAGCGCCTCTAAATCTGCGGGGTCAATGCGCGTTGAAGAAATGTCACTCGTCTTGCGGTCGAATTTCCCGCTCTCCGCCATCGTCAGGATCTCATGCGGCTTCATGGCGCACAGCGTTCCGTTGCCGCGGATGAATTTTGACAGCGAGCCGACGATAAGCTCACCGTCACGAATCAGCAGCGGACACTCCAAAAGGCGCTTCTCAAGCGCCTTTGCCCAGCGCACATCTACCGGCAGCCCCTCGGTTTCCTTCCACGACTGTGTGAACAGGAGCGAATCGTCAACGTATACCTGCGGCTCGGCGTCCTCCCATTCTTTTTTCAGCTTTTGCAAACGCGGCGTAAGCACCTGCACCGATTTAATTTCTTCTTTACTTATACTGGTCACTTTCGCTTACCTCACCATTCATAATTTCACATTTTCTGACTTCGTTTCCGCTGTCTGCTGATTTCCGGTCGGTGTTTTGCCGAGCAAAAAGCTCTGCGGGTGAGAGTATACATATCCTATCCCGCCGCCAACATACATGCACAGACCCGTGATATACGCCGACAGCTCCGAC
>JAITGW010000100.1 GCA_031280325.1 Oscillospiraceae bacterium | reverse complement strand
TGACAGTCGTTGCGGCAGCGCGGAATCTTTGGGGCTGTCGGCACGCAGCTCACGGCTTTATATCAATGATCTCAAGTCCGCGCCGCGCCGCGTACTGCCGTGTGTACGCCGTTCCGCCGCTCTTCCCGTCGAATACCGTGACGATGACAGAGGAATTATCCACCATATATCGGTTTCTGCGGCGCATACAGTCGGGCGTGTACAGTCGGGATACCATGGTTTGTCTGTCGCACCGTGCGACAAGCGCGAAATAGCGCTTGCGATCCGGTTCCGCCCAGCGGCTCGCCTGCCCCTCACAGGGGAGCGCGGCCTCAAGTGTAATATTCTTCCGCAGCTCGCGCAGCGCCAGCACCGCCTCGCAGAAATATGTGTCAGCGCCTCGCGCCATGCCGCAGAGAAAATGGCGTATCCCCGAGGCGTACAGCGCGTCCGTAACGTCATACAGTCTCCGCCAAAGCCCGCGCGCGCGCGCGTCGCGATCGTCCCTCCCCCAGGGGAGCTTTTCCGGGCGGTATCCGGAAAAGCAGCACGTTGCCGCCCGCTCTGACAGCTCGAATTCTATCGCCATTTGCGTGCCTCCCCGCGATTTTTTGCGTATTGCCCTTCTTTTCTTCATAATAATACACCAAACCCGCAGATTTTGTCAAATCATGCAGACCTTGACAAAAAACAGGAAAAAAACAGCGCAAAACGGGAGGAAGCCGAGCGGCTTCCTCCCGTTCTGTTAATTAGCGGTTATTATCTCATTAAATCTTGCCATGAATTGCCCGAAAAAACGCGGCGGATAGAGCTGCGCCAGTGCGGATAATTGCGTTATCAGTCATCCTGCAACGCGTCGCAGCCGGCTTCACCCGTGCGAACCTTGACGACATTCTCAACGTCATAGACAAAGATTTTTCCGTCGCCGACCTTGCCTGTGTACAGTGTCTTTTTCGCCGTGTCAATAAGCGTTTGAGTTGGAACCCTGGAAATCACAACGTCAAGCTGCACCTTTGGCAGCAGGCGCGTCTCGATCGGAACACCGCGGTAAACCGCCGCGCTCTGCCCCTTTTGCATACCGAAGCCCATGACATTGGTGACTGTCATGCCCGTAATTCCGATGTTCTCAAGCGCGGACTGAAGTCCTGCGAACTTGCTTTGATTTGTTATAATTGTCACCTTGGTGAGCTTTGTTTTATCGCCGGTAGACGTGTTCGTGACGGGCACTGCCTGATCAATAGGTGCCGCGGCGGAAGCGGGAACGTCAAGCCCCGGAATTTCATTGTAGAGATTTTCGGGCATCATCTGGAAGTCGCCATAGGCGCTTACAAGCCCATGCTCCGGCAGGTCAAGACCCATAATCTCCTCTTCCGGCCGCACGCGCAGACCAAAGACTTTCTTTATGAGCGCAAATGTAATCAGCATGGTAACGACCGTCCAAGCGCCGATCGCGAGAACCGCAATCGCCTGCCGTCCGAGCTGGGCAAACCCTCCGCCATAAAACAGTCCCGCAACGCCCGTTTTTGCGACGCCGTCGCCGAACGGCTCGAACACGTTGGGATTTGCAAACAGACCGACGGCAATCGCGCCCCAGATTCCGTTCGCGCCGTGGACGGCAATCGCGCCCACGGGGTCGTCGATGTGGAGCTTCATGTCAATGAATTCGACTGCGGCGACGACAAGAATGCCCGCGACGAGCCCGATAATAATTGCGCCAAGCGCATCGACATACGCGCAGCCGGCGGTGATTGCGACAAGTCCCGCGAGTGAGCCGTTAAGGCACATCGAAACATCCGGCTTACCGTTTTTAAGCCAGGTGTAAACCATTGTCGCGACCGTCGCGACGGCGGGAGCGATCGTCGTTGTGACAAGGATTGACGCCAGGCTCTGCGTATTTGCGGCGGCGGCGCCGTTAAATCCGTACCAGCAGAACCACAGCATGAAGCAGCCCAGCGCTCCGAGAGTGATCGAATGCCCCGGTATCGCCTTTGATATCTTCCGTCCCGTCTTTTTGTCCGTCACATATTTCCCGAGACGCGGACCGAGAATCGACGCGCCGACAAGCGCCGCAAGTCCGCCGACCATGTGTATTACGCCGGAGCCGGCAAAGTCCAGAAAGCCCAGATTTGCAAGCCACCCGCCGGGGCCCCATGTCCAGTGCGCCTCAATCGGATAGACAACCAGAGAAATGACGGCGGAGTATACGCAATAGGAGAGGAATTTTGTGCGTTCCGCCATTGCGCCGGAGACAATGGTAGCCGTAGTAGCGCAGAACACGAGGTTGAAGAAGAAGTTGGAGCCGTTGACAAAGCTCGTCTCATTGCCGGAGAGCCATGCGGTGAAATTGCGGAAAATGTCCAGGTTCGGCTTGCCGATCAGTCCCATAAAAGCGTCCTCGCCCATGAGAAGGCCGCCGCCCAAAATTACGAACATGATCGTGCCGAGGCAGAAGTCCATAAGGTTTTTCATGATGATGTTACCTGCGTTTTTTGCGCGGGTAAAACCGCTTTCAACCGCGGCAAAGCCGCCCTGCATGAAGAAAACGAGTATCGCGCCCATAAGGAACCAAATGCTGAAGTCCATTGTTTTTTCCTCCCTTTTTTTGTTTTGAGCTGACGGGCAGGCTCGCCCTTGCGCCGTGCGCGGAAAAGCCTCCGAAGTGATATTTCCCGGGGTTTCTATAACAAAACGGCGCGCATTCCCCGCTTTTCACGGAAAACGCACGCCGTTGTGCCCAAAATTTGCAGATATACCAATATGCCGCACTTTGATTTTTCGGTTTATTCCTCGTCCTGAAGCGCGTCATAGCCGGTTTGCCCGGTGCGGACCTTTACGACGTCCTCAACATCGTAGAGGAAGATCTTCCCGTCGCCGACGTTTCCGGTGTACAGCGCGTTGCGAACGGTTTCCACAAGCGTCTGCATCGGGATTTTTGAGATTACAACATCAACCTGCACCTTCGGAAGCAGCCTTGCCTCCACCGGCGCGCCGCGGTAATACTCAACGTGCCCCCGCTGCATTCCGTATCCGAGAACGTTCGTAACCGTAATTCCCGTAATACCAAGCTCGTCAAGCGCCGCCTGAAGGCGTGTATATTTGTTCTGATTCGCTATAATCGTGACTTTTGTGAGCTTTGCGCCCGTGACAGTACGCGTCTCGACGGGAATCGCGGCCTCGCGCGCCGTGCCTGCCGCCGCGGGCGCCTCGGCGAGCGCGCCGCCGTCGTCAGGCGTACCTCCGGCGGGGGCTGCCAGCGCAAAGTCCGGATAGGCGGAATTGCCGTGCTCTCCGATGTCCAGCCCCTCAAGCTCTTCACGCAGCGTCACGCGGATTCCGATCGTCTTTTTGAGTATAATCCAAACGACGCTCGACGCGATAAACACGAACGCGCCAACGGCAACAGTTCCAAGCGCCTGAATTCCAAGCTGACCCGCGCCGCCGCCATAGAACAGTCCGTTCACAGCCGAGAGCGTCGTAACGCCCTCCTTGGCGAAGAGCCCGATACAAAGCGTGCCGAATACGCCGCAGCACAGGTGTACGCTTGTCGCGCCGACGGGATCGTCCACTCGCCAGCGATCGAATTTAAGCACCGCGAACACAACGATAATTCCCGCGACAGCGCCGACAGCCATAGCGCCCGGAACGGTGATTGCCTGAGCGCCGCCGGTGATCGCCACAAGCCCCGCAAGGCAGCCGTTTATCGTCATGCCGAGATCGGGCTTGCCAATGAAAATCCAGCTTACGGCGGTGCTTGTGATGACCGCCGCGATTGCGGCCGTGTTTGTGGTCATGAGAATGTGCGCCACGTCGCCGGGATTTTGAAAGCTCATGGTGGAACCGGGGTTAAAGCCGAACCAGCCCAGCCACAGGACAAACAGTCCGATGACCGCAAGAGACAAATTGTGGCCCGGAATGGCGCGCGGTTTACCGTCCCTGCCGTATTTCCCGTGGCGCGCGCCGAGAATTATCGCGCCGGACAGCGCAGCCCACCCGCCGAGAGAGTGTACAACCGTGTCGCCCGCAAAGTCCATGAAGCCGAGGTTTGCGAGCCAGCCGCCGCCCCAGACCCAGTGACCCACGACGGGATAGATAAACAGCGTTAGCACAAGCGAGAAGATGATGAACGAAATATATTTCACGCGCTCCGCCACGGCGCCGGATACGATTGTCGCGGCGGTGCCGCAGAACACAAGCTGGAAGAAAAACTTTGCCCAAAACGGCACCGTCGCGGTAAGCGTCCCGTCGTAAAACGAATTGTCTCCGCCGAGAATCCACAGATGCTTTGTGCCGATGAGCGGATTATCTCCGCCGAACATAAGCCCCCAGCCGAGAAGCATGAAGCCGAGCGAGGAAATCGCAAAGACAATAAAATTTTTCGACAGGATATTGACCGCGTTTTTAGAGCGCGCAAGACCTGTTTCGACGCAGGCGAAGCCGAGATTCATCCAGAACACCAGCATTGCGGCAAGCAGCACCCAAAGGGTGTCTATCAAATCAAATTGCATGACGCCCATCCCCCTTTTTGCGTTTTTGTCTCAGAACAGGTTCTTATATCACGCTGTACAGCAGCTCCGCGTATGTCGGAACGGGCCACCACTCGCTCGACACGGAAAGCTCAAGCGCGTCAACCGTAATGCGAAGCTCGTTCATTGCCGAGAATACCGCCTCGCGGTAATACCTTGCCTCCTCGCTCGTGTTGCCGATGCCGTGCGCCTTGAACACAACGTCCTCAAGAGACGCAAGCTTGCGCCCAAGATCTCCCGCGAGCGCCGCGATCTTTTTGCCAAGGGCAAGCTGCGCCGCGGAATCGCCGAATACAGAAGCGGACTCAACAGCGGCGGCAAGCTCGCACAGATAGCCGTTGACTGCCGGGGTGATTTTCTGGCTGACAAGGTCGATAAGCGTAAGCGCCTCGATATTCAGCGTCTTGCAGTAGTTTTCAAGGTAAATCTCAAGACGGGACTCCATTTCTTTCTCTGTGTACACGCCGTGCTTCGTAAACAGACTCACATTTTTCTCCGTGAGATATGCGCCCAGCGCCTCCGGCGTGGACTTAAGGTTCGACAGCCCGCGCTTTTGCGCCTCGGCAACCCAGGAATCGTCATAGCCGTTGCCGTTGAAGATGATTCTCTGATGATCGCGGATCGTCTTTTTGACAAGCGCCGCCACGTCGGCGATAAAGCTTGGCGAACCCTCAAGCGAATCCGCGAACTGCGAAAGAATCTCCGCCACCGCTGTGTTGAGAACGATGTTCGCCTCCGCGATAGAGGCGGTGGAGCCGAGCGCGCGGAATTCGAACTTGTTTCCGGTGAACGCAAACGGCGATGTGCGGTTGCGGTCCGTTGTGTCCTTGGGGAAATGCGGCAGCACGGTGACGCCGATTTCCATATGTACTTTCTCGCGCCCCTTATAGTCGGCGCCGCTGGAGATCGCGTCAAGAACCTCTGTCAGCTCCTCGCCGAGGAAGATCGAAATGATCGCGGGGGGAGCTTCGTTCGCGCCGAGGCGATGATCGTTGCCGGCTGAGGCGACAGAGGTTCGCAGCGCGTCCTGATATTCGTCAACGGCACGGATGACCGCCATGAGAAACAGCAAAAACTGCGCGTTGTCATACGGCGTCTCGCCCGGATCAAGGAGATTCGCGCCTGTGTCGGTGGAGAGCGACCAGTTGTTGTGCTTGCCGGAGCCGTTGATTCCGGCGAACGGCTTTTCATGCAGGAGGCAGACCAGTTCGTGCTTGTCTGCGATTTTGCGCATAAGCTCCATTGTCAGCTGATTGTGGTCGGTTGCGATATTTGTCGTAGTAAAGATCGGCGCAAGCTCGTGCTGAGCCGGGGCGACCTCGTTATGCTTTGTCTTGGCAAGGATGCCGAGTTTCCAAAGCTCCTCGTCAAGTTCCTGCATGTACGCCGCGATTTTCGGCTTTAGCGCGCCGAAATAATGATCCTCAAGCTCCTGCCCCTTGGGCGGCCGGGCGCCGAACAGTGTGCGTCCCGTATAGATCAGGTCGGGACGCTGCAGGTAAACGTCCTTGTCAACTATGAAATATTCCTGCTCCGGACCGACGGTTGTCAGCACACGGCCGGCGCTCACGTTGCCGAACAGGCGAAGAATGCGCAGCGCCTGCTTGTCGATCGCTTCCATAGAGCGCAGCAGGGGCGTTTTCTTGTCGAGCGCTTCGCCGGTGTAGGAGCAGAACGCCGTCGGAATGCAGAGCGTGCCATCTTTTATAAACGCCGGACTGGTGGGATCCCAGGCGGTATAGCCGCGCGCCTCAAACGTGGCGCGCAGTCCGCCGGAGGGGAAGCTCGACGCGTCAGGCTCGCCGCGCACAAGCTCCTTGCCGGAGAATTCCATAATGATCTTATCGTCGCCGACAGGGGAAATAAAGCTGTCGTGCTTTTCGGCGGTGATTCCTGTCATGGGCTGGAACCAATGGGTAAAATGCGTCGCGCCTTTCTCTACCGCCCAGTCCTTCATCGCGGCGGCGACAACGTTTGCAACGTCAAGCTCAAGGTGTGTGCCGCGGCTCATAGTCTTGCGCAGCGCCTTGTAAATGTCCTTCGGCAGGCGCGCGCGCATCACGGCGTCGTCAAATACGAGACTTCCGAAAAGTGCCGGGATGTCTTTCATGATGTGCTCCCCCTTTTTGTGCCCTCGCGCGAGGGCTAAAAAAATAAC
>JAITGW010000073.1 GCA_031280325.1 Oscillospiraceae bacterium | reverse complement strand
TTGTTCTCAAGGGCGAGACGCCTGTCACCTGCCGCCCGGGTGAGCTTCTCGCGCCGGCGGATTTCGAAAAGTCGCGCGGGGAGATGAAAAAGTTCATCCAAAACCCAACCGAGCGCGATGTTCTGGCGTACAACATCTATCCCAAGGTATTCCGCGAATACTGCGAGCATATTGCAAAGTACGGCGCGGTCACGGGACTCACAAGCCATGTGTTTTTCGACGGTCTGGATCTCGGCGAGACAACCTCGCTCGACATTGAGGATGGTAAAACGCTCGTCATAAAATATCTCGGGCTCGGAGACGTGGACGAAAACGGAATGCGCACCGTACAGTTCGAGCTTAACGGAATGCGGCGCGAGGTTTCCGTTGCCGATCCCTCCACAACCGGCAGCGTAAAGCAGGTTGCGCTTGCCGATCCGGAGGATAAGAGTCAGGTCGGCGCCTCCATCCCCGGGATGATCGCAAAGCTCGCCGTCGCTCCCGGCGACACGGTGGAGGAAAATCAGGTTCTCGCCGTCGTCGAGGCGATGAAAATGGAGATCAACATCGCGGCCCGCATGAGCGGCGTTATTGACAGAATTCTCGTAAGTCCCGGTCAGGCGGTCAAGGCGGGAGAGCTTCTGATCGTCATTAAATGACACGCGCTAAGCCTCACGAGCTAAGCCCGCCTTACGGCGGGCTTGGATGTTTATTCGGAATCACTCCAAAGTAAAATGGCATTTGACACAGGGGATACTCTGCCGTATAATGGACATAAATTAAGGATTAAGGCGGTGTTTATATGCAAGCTGAGCTTATCGACGGCATTGTGCTGCTCGAGTGGAACATGTTTCAGTCCGTGAATGAGGGGAACGGCGCGCGCGCCTCCTGCCAGGATGATGAGGCGACGTTCCGCGCCATGCGCCGAGCGCAGTTCCTCTCCTGGTCAGAGCCGTGCGCGGACTCCTATTTCAAGGACTTAACCTTCGCCGCGTCCGAGGACCGTAATCTCATCGCCGAAAAATATATCCACATGATGAAAACCACATCTCCGTCACAATATGAAAAGCTGCTTGCCGCCATAAAACCGCCCGGCGCCGAGATTTGCGAGCTTGCCGCCCGCATTTGCGCAGAGCTTGTCGCTCAAACTGCGGCGCTTCGAAAAAAATATCCGTATGTCGCCGGCGCGGGCCGCCCTCTCTACTCGGAGGAGGATTTCTCCGGCGTAGTGAGCGTTCAGACGTATCAATACGGAGAGCTACTGACGTACTCCGCGCAGACGCTCCGCCGGCTTGAGGCGCATATCGCCGCGCTGAAGAGCGAGGGTCAATCCCTTGCGGAGGAAATTCTGCGCCGCACGGCGGAATATTACGGCTATACCTCGCTCGAGCAGGCGGAAAATGCTCAGCGCAAGCATATTGAGAGCCAGCCGATTATATTTTCCGCCGGCTGTGACTGTGATTCCTGCGGAGGCGCCTGCAATGCTTGACGGAATTTTCGATAAGCTTGATAAGCTCTATCAGACCGGCGACCACGACGGACTTGAGGCATATCTCAAAACGCTTCTTCTCTCCATGGAGATAAACGACGAGGAAACCCGTCCTGAATATATCACGCTTCAAAGCGAGCTTGCGGGATTTTACCGCGGCGTCTCCCGCTACGCCGAAAGCGCGGAGGTGTATTCGCGCATACTTGAGCTTATGGAGCGGCGCGGCAGCGCTGACACCGCGCCATACGCCAATGTTCTCATGAACTGCGCGGGATTGTTCCGACTCATGGGCGAGTATGAGCAAAGCAAGGCAATGTTCCTGCGCGCAAAAGAAATTATGGAGCGCGCGCCCGATATGGACGACTATGCTTACGCCAGTGTTTTGAACAACGTTTCGCTTGCGTATCAGGAGTCGGGAGAGCTTGACAAAGCGCTGGAGTGCGCGCAGGCGGGGCTTGACATCATCAAAGCCGGCGCGGGAAGCGAGCATGAGACCGCAACCGCGCTCAATAATCTCGCCGCCATGAACATCAGAATCGGCCGTCTTGGCGACGCGCAGGCTCTGATTTCTCAGGCGCTGGAGCTGTATGACAAAATGCCGGAGGCAAATGTGCATCACGCCGCCGCGCTTTCAACTCTGGCGACGGTGCTGTACCTGCAAAAGGATTTTGACGCGGCGGCGGTCAGCTTTCAAAAATCGCTGATCCTCACGGAAAAGTTTTTCGGCAAGAACATTGAATACGCGCAATGCTCCCGCAATCTCGCCCGCGTGTTCGAGGCAATGGGCGATATTCCCTCCGCGCTGCGCAGCTATTCCGTCGCGACAGAAATTGTACGCAGCATTTTCGGACATGACCACCATAAAACCGCTGAATACCGCGCGGAGATGATGCGGCTTGAGACAAAGCTCCCGGAATGAACGGACTGGATATATCCCGGGACTATTTCATCTCCGCGGCGCTGCCGTCACTGCACGTCCGGTTTCCAAAGCTGCTGCCGCGCCTCGCCGCGGGACTTGTCGGCAACGGGTCGGAGTGCTTCGGCTTTGACGATGAAATATCCCGCGACCACGATTGGGGCGCGGATTTCTTCCTCTGGCTGCCGGAGGAGCTTGCAGCGCACATTCCCGAGCTCACCGTTTGGAAGCGGGAGCTTTTAGAGCTTTCTCCGCCGAAGCAGCCACGCACGCGCAGCGAATACGGCGCGAGAGTTGCCGTATCGACGGTCGGAGATTTTTACCGCAGCCTTATCGGCGTTCCGCGCGCTCCCGAAACGCTGAACGAATGGATAAACGCTCCGGAGGAAAATCTCGCAATGACTGTAAACGGCGATGTATTTATGGATAATGACGGCGCATTTTCGGATGTCCGCCGCACGCTTCTGGATTTTTATCCGGAAGACTTGCGCCTCAAGCGCATGTCGTATTGCTGTATGTCAATGGCGCAGACAGGACAGTATAATTTCGCGCGCTCCATGCGCCGCGGTGATGTTATGGCGGCGCGCAGTGCGCTGTCTCTCTTCTCGGACAGCGCAATCACGCTGGCATTTCTCCTGAACAAAACCTACCGCCCGTACTATAAGTGGCGCGCCCGTGCACTGCGCTCGCTGCCGCTGCTCTCACCCGAAATTGCCGGCGATTTGCTCCTCCTGTCCGATTCTTCCATCTCCGGCAATGAATCCCTACTATCCGCCGCTGTTGAGCGCGTCTGCGCTCTGTGCGCCGCGGCTTTAAGCGCCGCGGATCTTGCGTCGCCGCCGGATTCGTTTATGACAGCTCACGGTGAGGCGCTGCGCGCGAAAATCTCAAACAAAACCCTGCGCCAGCTGCCCGCGCAGTATAATATCTAGGAGGTAATCCATATGCAAAAACGCGTTCTTGTCATCGGCGGAAGCCTCTTCACCGGCCGTGTTTTCAATATTCTCGCGTCCCGCACGGGCGATTATGAGCTGCACGTCGTCAATCGCGGTCACTATCCCTTGAATATTGAGACGGCGACCGAATATAAGTGCGACAGGCGCGCCGCGCGCCTGCTGTCCCGCATGATACCGGACGATATTGTATTTGACGCTGTTGTGGACTTCTGCGCGTATAACGCGGGCGATGTTGCCCCGCTTATCTCCGCGTTTTCCGGAAGGATCAAGCATTATATTTGCTTCTCCACCGCAAGCCTTTATGATCCGCGCATTTCACGCCCGAAAACGGAAACCGATCCGCTCGTAAATCTTGACGGTGCCGGTCAGGTTGATGATTATCTGCGCGGCAAGCTCGCCGTGGAGCGCGAGCTTATTGACTCCTGCGCAAACCACGGCATTCCGTATACAATCCTGCGGCCAACGTTTATTTACGGTCCGCTCAACTACGCCCCGCGGGAATCGTATTTCATTGAGCTTATCGCCAGAAAGCACACCGTCCCCGTGCCTATGGACGCTACGGCGAGCTGGAACTTCGTCTATGTCAAAGATATCGCGAACGCGCTTATGCTCATGCTTGGCGACGCGCGCGCGCACAATCAGATCTTCAACCTCGCGGCGAGTGAGCAGCTCAACTACACCCGCCTTATGGGCGAGTTCGAGCGGCTGAACGGAGGCTCGTTCGACACGCGCGAGGTAACTGTGGACGAGATCGAGACAGAGCGCATTCCGCTGCCCTTCCCGCTGACTGATGACGACCTGACAAGCGGCGAAAAATTTGCGAAAACGTTCGATTTTGAATATACTCCTTTCCCTGACGGAATGGAAAACACGTTCAAGTCGTTCTATTCGCTGTATGTATCGTGACGCGCGGTAAAAGTATGCTCCCGCGCGTCGTCATCGCAGATTGCAAATATCGAACCGCGGTTACTCTCATC
>JAITGW010000032.1 GCA_031280325.1 Oscillospiraceae bacterium | reverse complement strand
GCAGTATCTGACAATGGGGCGCTATCTGACAATTGACGATTTGTCCGGCTATAAAAGCATGAATTTCAGTTCCGATACCAACGCATACAATATGCACTATTCCGCCGAAAATGGTCTATCCCTTGTTGCCATAGCCCGCGCCGGAGACAGCGGCAACATTACTAAACTAAGCATTCGCCGAAGCGAGGATGGCGCTGTGATGGAAATTACAGCCGAAACGTTGGCGCGCATAGATGACTTCATCAGCGGCGCGTACACGCCGGAGATCCCACCCGCCTTGTTTGATGCGGCGAATTTTCACCGCGTTAATTGGAGTGCGGATGGTTCTGGTTTTATGCTTGACCGCACCGACAACCCCGAATTATTTCTTGTAAGCAGCATACGCTATACCCCGGCTGTTCCCATTTACGATAGGGCGGCGCTCGGTAAATTTGTCGCTGACGGCGATAGGCTCTTTGGGTTCAATTCCATTTTCACGCCATACGATGAGGTTTTCTTTGAGAATAATATGCTGGTTGTCCTCTATGTCGAAGAAGGCAGCGGTTCTGTCACGCACGAGATTGGCGGCGTCACCATTGAAAACGGCGCAATGAAAATCGGTGTTGTGAGCGCCACACCGCAGGGCGGCACGGACGATATGCTTGCGCGATTCATCGTGCTTGAGTGTTCAAAAGAGGTCATGAAGAATGTCAAAAGCTTTGTTGCCTACTACCAGCGGACAGCCGCAGCCCCGACTCCTTTAGCAGATCTGCCCGCCGATTATGGCACATACCAAAATCGTGAGCAGGCTATCGCGGACGGCGTGTATGTGAATGTTCACGGACAGGAAATCTATAATCAGAGCATCGTTGACGTTTTCTATGAAAACGTGTTTGCGCAAGTCCCGGCGTTTATGCGGGCAATCAATTATACCATTGAGGGCGACACGATTATCACGGATTATCAGTATGACGGCAGGATGTTTACAGTCACGACGGACAGCACCCGCGATCAATTCGGAGCGCAGGAGATTACCGCATCAACGTATAAATACCTTGTGCCGCTTGGACGCTTGCACTCAATTAGCGCGCTTGAACCGTATTATCTGAGCAATGAGCAGAATATTTTCACGGGACCCGCCGGCGGCAAAGACGAAACGCTGATTGACGGCTTGGCGCAGATACCTTCCCCGGCGAAAACCGCCAATATTCCGGCAAACAGGCAATGAACTGTTTGCTTGGGCGTTCCAAAGTTAGACGGCAGGAAACACGATGGTTTCCCGCCCTGCGCTCGTTAATCTAAAATCAGCTCGGCTCGAATAATTTCTTCAGCTCTACTGCGAACGCTGTTGATCCGATGAATCCATTCCATTCCGCCGCAGGCTTTCAGTCTCGGAACACCCTCGGCTCTCTTCATTTGCCCGATCATCCGCTCCCAATGCTCATAGGCTGTCGTGTCAAGCTCATGCAAGCGCGCCCTCAGGTTGCCAAGACATCAGGCAGCGTGATGTTTGGAATGCGGCAGCCGCGTTCGCCTTGATTCGCGCCCGAAAATCAACCATAGTCCGACGGCGGCAGCCGCAAGTGAAATATACTGTGACGTGGACAGTCCAAAATACTCTCCTCGCAGCGTATCACCGCGATAGAACTCAATCACAAACCGCCACAGCGCGTAAAGCAGGAGATACAGCCCCGCCGTAAGTCCGCGCCGGCGCGTCCGAAGGTATACTGCAACAAGAATCCCGTGCAGCAGCAGCAAAAATCCCGATTCCATCAGGGGAATATTCAAAAGCGGCACACCGGGCGGTGCGGAGGCGGGATAGTGCAGCGGGGGCGCTGGATAGACGAGCGCCAGCGGATTCTCCGCATGAACCTCAATTCCATAGCAGCATCCGGCAAAATAACAGCCCACGCGCCCGACGGCATGTCCAAGCGATACGCCGACCGCCGAAATATCAAGCATCGGACGAAGCTTCGCCGCAAATATTCTGCGGTAAATAAGCATTCCGGCAAATCCGCCAATAACTCCGCCGAAAAAGATGATTTCGCCGAAGATTGTCCTCAAATACTCCCAAAAAGTGTACCCACTCATAATGCTCGGATGTATCAGCAAGTAAAAAAGGTTCTTTATCGGACCGAGCGCCACGGCTCCGACCAGTGCCGCCGCAATGGCAAACAGCTGCGCCAGAGGGAATTCTGACTCACGCCGCACTTCCGGCGCCGTTTTGCCTTTCATCAGCAGCACAACGCGCGCCGACGCGAACGCGAAAAGGGCGCCCAAAAGCGCCATAAGCCCGTATACAGGAATTTCCCGCCCGACAAAAGTGATAAATGGGTGCATATTTCTCCCGGAAAAACCAAACCGGCGGACACCGCCGCCGGTTTGGTTAAAGGTTTGTTAATATGGCAAGACTGACGCCACGGCGGCGCAGCTTGTGCAGATGACGACAAGCACAATGCTCCACGCCAGGGCGATGATTGAGCAAACCATTCCCGCCTGAGCCATGCCGTTTTTCAGCCCGACCTCCTCAGATTTCTTTTTTGCGATGACGCTGAGGATAAGTCCGACGATTGCGACAGCGATACCTCCGTATGGAATTACGAGTGAGGCGATTCCGCATACCATTCCGGCGATGCCGAGCGATTTGCCCGGGTCGTCCTGCGGCTGATATCCGCCGGGCGGCGTGCCCTGCGGAGTCTGATTTTCATATGACATTTTACTCCCTCTTTCTTTCCGCGCGGTCAGGCAAAAGCCCGATTCCACCGCTTTTGATATAAAATATCATATTAGTCCCGCCCTGTCAAGCTTTATCTGAGAAAATTCGACTAAGCGTCCCGTAAAATCACGCTGTCCCAGGCGGTGTGAGGGCTGGCGCTGCCAAGCGGCGAGCGGCCCGGCTTGTTATGCATTTTTCAAGCCTTCATGCGCTCTTCAATCGCAGTTTTCGCGGGGCGGACAAATTTGCTCCATCCCGCACGTCTTCATATTCCCGCAGTGCCGGCGCGCCGGCGCAATTTTTATCCGATCAGCGGAGCTTTTCAGCCCGACACGTCGATGATATACCGTTCGAGTTCCGGCGGAATCGCAATTCCGATTGCGTTTGCAGCCTCCGCGTTGACAGCATATACAAAATTCGTTGAATACTGAACCGGCATCGTCGCAGGGCTGGCATTGCCGCGGAGAACCTCAACCGCCATGAGACCGGTCTGATAGCCAAGCCTGTAGTAGTCGATGCCGAGCGCGGCAAGTCCGCCGGATTTAACCATACCGGTATCCGCGCAGATGACCGGAGTCCCGGAATCCGCCGTGACTCCGCAAACCGCCGGCATGGCAGCGGCAAGAGTATTGTCCGTGGGCAGATACAGCGCGTCAACCTCTCCGGCAATTGAGATTACCGCCTGCCGCACGTCGTTTGACGAGGTCACGGTGATCTCTTTCCACGTCAGTTCAAGCCTTTCAATATACGCCTTTGCCATATCAATCTGGAGCTTCGAGTTGTCCTCGCCGGAATTATACACGAAGCCGATTGTTTTTGCGTTCGGATGGAACTTGAAGATGAGGTCAAGCTGATCCTCAACGGGATTGATGTCGCTTGTACCGGAGACGTTGCGCCCCGGCGTGTCGTTCGAGTCAACAAGACCCGCCGTGACATAGTCGGTAACCGCCGTCCCGAGGATTGGAATATCGCCCGTCTTGCCGGCCACAGCCTGCGCCGCCGGCGTTGCGATCGCGAGAATCAGGTCAACCTTGTCACCGATAAACTGATCCGCGATCGCCGCGAGGCCGGAGGAATCGGCGGCGGCGTTCCCGGCTGTGATGTTCACCGTTTGCCCGTCGACGTATCCGTTGTCCGCAAGCGCCTTAATGAAGCCCTCCCGCGCGGCGTCAAGCGCCGGAGTCTCCGCATACTGAACTATTCCGACCGCTGGCGCGTCATCGGAATCCGCCGGAGCTGCCGCTCCACCCTCCGGCGGCGCGGGGCTGACGCCGGAATCCCCTTTTTTCGTACCGCAGGAAAAAACACCGGACGCAAGAGCAAGCGCAAATATCAGCGCAAGTATCTTTTTCATTTCCTCTCTTCCTTTCCGTTTGCAAAAAATACCCGTAGATCATACCGTTCCGCGCGCAATATGTCAAATAAAAAAGTGTAAACAATCCATGAGCCGAAAGCGCGCTAAATTGCCGCTAAGCCGAGTATTTATTATTTCCCCGAATGTGCCTCCGGCTTTTTTCGGTGTCGGCGCTGCGAACGGTCACGGCCGTTAGAGGCAGCCCTGCTCCGTGCAGGATTCGGCCGCCGGCGCGGAGATATAGCGGCCGCTCACGTCCGAAGCACTTTTTCCATCGGCCTGCCCTTTGCAAGCTCGTCCACCAGCTTATCGAGCCAGCGGATTTTTTGCATCAGCGGCTCCGTGATCTCC
>JAITGW010000030.1 GCA_031280325.1 Oscillospiraceae bacterium | reverse complement strand
GTCAAGCTATGGGGCGGACATTGTATGCGGAGATTTGCAGCCGCTTGGTATTCATCAGAACTGCGGCGGCGGGCAGTCCGGCTTTATGGCGACGCGGGATGAGGCAAGCTTTGTGCTGGAATTCCCGTCACGCCTGTTCGGAATTTGCCCCACCGAAAAATCCGGTGAATACGGCTTTGCGGACGTTGCGTATGACCGAACCTCGTTCGGTCACCACCGCGAAAAAGGCAAGGAGTATGTCGGAACGCAGACCGCGCTCTGGGGAATCACGGCGGGAGTGTACCTCGCGCTTATGGGACCGCGCGGCATGACCGAGGTGGGGGAGACGATCGCGGCGAAGAGACAGTATGCCCAGGGAAAGCTTGCGGCGATTCCGGGCGTGAATATACGCTTTGGGATGAATAATTTCAAGGAATTTGTTGCGGACTTCACCGCAACGGGAAAGAGCGTGCGGGAGATTAACCGCGCGCTGCTTGCACACGGGTTTTTCGGCGGCAAAGACTTGAGCGCGGAGTTCCCGCAGTTCGGTCAGTCCGCGCTCTACTCCGTTACGGAGGTGCGGACAAAGAGCGAAATTGACGCGCTGGCGGTTGCGCTGGGCGAGATTGCGAGGAATTGAATATGCGGAATATGCAAAGAATTAAGCGCGACGCTGTCCGGGATTTTCATCAGGCGAAGTGGGATGAGCCGGTAATATTCGAGCTGACCGCCCCGGGGGAGCGCGGCGTCGTCCCTCCGGGGACTGAGGCGGAAATCCTCGCTGCTATCGGCGAGGTTGCGCTCCCGAGAGCGCTGCGGCGCAATATCCCGCCCGCACTGCCGGAAATTTCACAGAACCGCGTTCTGCGTCATTATGTTCGTTTGTCGCAGGAAACACTTGGCGCGGACGTGAACCTTGAGATAGGGCAGGGGACATGTACCGTAAAATACAGTCCGAAAATCAATGATCAGCTTGCGCGAAACGAAAAAATTATGGAGCAGCATCCGTCTCAGCCTGAGGAAACGATGCAGGGAACTTTGGAATTTATGCATGAAACCGACCTCTATCTGCGCGAGATCTCCGGTATGCACCGCATTTCGTTCCAGGCCGGCGGCGGGAGCCAGGCAATACTGCTGATGGCCTCAATCGCGCGTGCGCATTTTGAGAAAAAGGGTGAGGCGCGCGACGAGATCATCACCACGATTTATTCTCATCCGTCAGACGCCGCCGCGCCGCATGTTGCGGGATATAAGATAATATACATTCATCCTGACAGCGAGGGATATCCGGACCTGGATGCCTTTCGCGCGGCGCTGTCGCCGCGGACAGCAGCATTTTTCGTCGCGAATCCGGAGGACACCGGCGTTTATAACAAGCGTATTTTGGAGTTCACTCGCCTCGCCCGCGAACATGGGTCGCTCTGCTGCTATGACCAGGCGAACGCGAACGGGCTTCTCGGGGTCACGCGCGCGCGAGATGCCGGGTTTGACATGTGCTTTTTCAACCTGCACAAGACGTTTTCCGCGCCGCACGGCTGCGGAGGGCCTGCTGTAGGCGCGGTTGGTGTGACCCGAGAGCTTGAACGTTACCTGCCGGTGCCGCTGATTGACTTTGACGGGAAAAAATATTCGCTTAACTATGATTTGCCGGATTCGATCGTCAAGGTTCGCTCATATTTCGGCGCTGCGCAGGTTGTCCTGAAGGCGTATATGTGGATCCGCGCGCTGGGCGCGGAGGGGCTTTATGGGGCGGCGAAGGCGGCGGTGCTGAACAACAATTACATGTTCAAAAAGCTCATGGAGCTCCCTTTCGTGGACGCGCCGTATATACCCGGACGCCAGCGGATAGAACAGGCGAGATATACGCTGGAAAAGCTGCTTTCGGACACGGGAATCGGCACGGCGGACGTGCAGCGGCGCATGATGGACTTCGGCGCGCACTATTGGACGAGCCACCACCCATACTATGTGGCGGAACCGATGACGCTTGAGCCGACGGATTCCCCGTCAAAAGCGGATATCGATGAATATTTGGCTATATTGGGAAAAGTATTCGCCGAAGCATATGAAACGCCTCAGATTTTCGCAGACGCTCCGGAACGCAGCGTCTGCCACAGGCTTGACGAATCCGGGATGGATGACCCTGAAAAATGGGCGGTGACATGGCGCGCCTATCTCAAGAAATATAAGCCGTGAGGCTCGGCGTTCTAATCAATCCCGTCGCAGGGATGGGCGGCGCTGTCGGACTTAAGGGAACTGACGGCGCGTATGGGCGCGCGGTCGCGCTCGGCGCCGCGCCCAATGCGGAAAACGCTGCAACCGAAGCGTTTTCCCGCGCGCTGCCGGAGCTTGCGCGCGCTGAAATTCTCTGCGGAGCGGGTCATATGGGGGAGCGCGCTCTCTCTTTTGCCGGGATAATCCCCAAGGATGTTTTCGGAGAGGATAAGCCGCTCGACAAATATACGGCGGCCGATACAATCGAGACAGCGCGGGAGCTGGAGCGGCGCGGCGCGGACTGGCTTCTGTTTGCCGGTGGTGACGGCACGGCGCGGGATGTGCTGGATTCCGGAATATCTACCCCGGTCCTCGCAATTCCGACTGGAGTGAAGATGTATTCCGCTGTTTTTGCGGCAAAGCCTGCCCTTGCGGGAAGGCTTTTGGGACGGCTTTTGCGCGGATCGCGCCTTGCGCTTCGCGAGGCGGAGATCATGGATCTCGACGAGGATGCGTACCGCGGCGGAATTGTCGCGCCGCGGCTGTACGGTTATCTGCGCACCGTATCCGACGCGATTGTGCGGGGGGGGAAAATGCGTTCAGCGCTCTCTGAGACCTCGGCGCAACAGGATATTGCTCTGCAAATCGCGCAGGATATGACGCCGGGCGTTATGTATCTGCTTGGACCGGGCTCAACGACGGCGGCTCTCTCGCGGGAGCTTGGCACGGCGAACACCCTTATTGGTTTTGACGCTGTGATGGACGGACAATTGCTTGCGGCTGACGTGAATGAGTCGCAAATACTGGAGCTTATCGGTCAGCGCCCCTCAAAGCTCGTCGTCACGCCGATAGGCGGACAGGGAATCCTCTTCGGGCGCGGCAACAAGCAGATT
>JAITGW010000028.1 GCA_031280325.1 Oscillospiraceae bacterium | reverse complement strand
CTCAAGCTCCGTATATTTTCCGTCCGGGCGGAGCATGTAGAGCAGGTTTTCGGCCGTACTCAGCTCCGGCCGCGGCGGGTGAATTATAAGGCTTTGCCCATGCTCATAGTGCTGGTATGTATTATAGCCGTAAGCCGCAAGAAGCGGAAACTCCGCCATGAGCTGTATGCATTGGCGCAAAAGATTCGGAATCGAGGTGTCGTCAGGGCAATCGTCATAGAAATACAGCGATAAAACCCCGCGGGCAAGGCAATTCATCATATCGCGGCTCGGCGTTTTCATTATCGCGTCCCGCGCAAAGCCCGTCGGAAGATTGCGGTACGCGCCGATGATCTCGTTAAACCGCGAAAGCTCCGCCCTGCCGGGCAATTCTCCGAAAAGGAGCAGATACGCGGTCTCCTCAAAGCCGAAGCGCGCCTCGCTGATAAAGCCGCGCACAAGCGCCTCCACATCAAAGCCGCGGTAATAAAGCTTACCCGGCGCCGGAAACTCCTTGCCGTCAACGATTTTCTTTGCGGAGACCTGGGATATGTTCGTAAGTCCCGCAAGAACGCCGTTGCCGTCCAAGTCCCGCAGACCTCGAAAAACCTTGTGCCGCGCATACAGCTCGGACGGAATGACCTGTCCGTCGATTTTTGCCGCCAGCCGCTCAATGTCGGGAAGCAGAGTCTTGAACTTGCGGTTATAGCCGCTTGCCATGTGAAAACACCTCTTTTCAATTAGAAATGGCAGATTAAACGACACGCCTTTATGCTTTGCCTCATGACGCGCCGGAAAAATCCGAGATCACACGAGCGTCAGGAATTTCATAAACACCTGCGCGACCTCGGCGCGGGTTGTCTCCGCCGCGGCGGCGAGCTTGCCGTCCTTTCCGTTGATAATTCCGGCGTACACCGCCCAGTTGAACGCGCTTTTTGCCTCCGCCGGGACGGAGTCATAGTCCGGGAACGCAGCAGCGATCCCGGCCGGCGCGTAAAGTGACGACCCCTTAAACGAGGCGTAGTTATAGATCATCATGACAAGCTCCTGCCGTGTGAGGCTTCTGTCGGGGAAGAATTTCCCGCCCGACTCTCCGACTGAAATTCCGTTGGCTGATGCCCAGCGCACGGGAGTATAGTAGTACATGGAGCTGTTTGCAACATCGGAAAAGCCCGCCCCGCCGGACACGGAGCCCGTGCCGCCGTCAAGCCGATAGAGTACCGTGACAAGCATTCCGCGCGACATTTGGAGTCCGGGACTGAACTTGTCGGCGGCCGTTCCGGAGAATAATCCGTTGCCGTATGCGAATTCAGCCGCGCCGAAGAACCACTGCCCGCGCGCCACATCCGTAAACGGCATCGTCACGGCGGACGGCGCGTCGGTCTTATACGCGCCGACAATGTAAAGCTTGCACGCCGCGCTTGCGTAAAACCGCGCGGAGCTGCTCTCGCACACCAAATATCTGTGCCCGGCGGCAAGCGCCGCGCCGGCTTTTTGCCCTGCCGTCAGGTCAAGCGCAGTGCCCTTGGAGTACGCCGCGTCAAACATGCCGCCGCCGGAAAGAAGCGTAAGCTCCGCCCCTTGAGCAAGCTCGACGTATTTGCCGGCGGTTACGGTAAGATACAGTCCTTCGGCGATTTTATAAGTCCCGTCCGGAGGAGTGAGCGCCACAGAACCGAAAAACGCCTTTTCGGCGGCGGTCATACCGTCAGAAATTGACTTGTCCGCCTTGGAGAGCAGGGAAGCCTTATACTCTCCCCTCAGCCAGCTCAGCGGAATGAGAGGATTGTCGCTGCCGCCGGCGGCGCCGAGAAGGAAGCCGAGGATAAGCAGGGCGCACAGCGCGAAAGAGAGCGTTTTAAGGCTTTTCAAAACTCCACCCCGTTCCTTCCCTGCGTTCCTCTGTCATACGGATGGCGCACCTTGCGCATTTCCGTGACATAGTCCGCAAGTTCAAGAATCCGGTCAATGGGCTTGTGCCCGGTGATTACGACTTCAAGCTTTTCCGGCGCATCCCAGAGGAGCTTTTGCACGTTACACTCGTCAACAAGACCGAGTGAGATCGCATCCATAAGCTCATCAAGCACCAGAAGCGACGACGGGGCGGAGAAGGAAAGCTCACGCGCACGGGACAGATTTTCGTTGTGTACGCGGCGCGTTTCGGAAAGCTCCTGCGCGGTCATATCCTTTGCGAACATATGTCCCGGGGCTTTACCCCGCAAGACAGTGACGCCGAGCCGGTCAAGGGCGGAAAGCTCCCCCGTGGGGCAATCCTTGAGAAACTGCGCCAGGACACACGTCCTCCCGCGACCGTATGCACGGAGCAAAAGACCAAGCGCAGCAGTCGTTTTCCCCTTGCCGTTGCCGTAGTAAACGTGAATCATATAGCCATCCTTTCGATATCCGTAAGCGCCGGAGAGTGCGCCCAGCTCTCATCGTCCAAACGCATTATGTATCCGCCGCAGGGCGGCACGGCCCAGCCAAAATATTTTTTGTGCGGATGCGCGAAACGCTCCATTATTGCCATTATGGTGCCGCCGTGGGCGACGATTACGGCAATGCGCCGCTTTCGGGAAAGATTTTCGCCGATGATCTCCGCAAACGCTATGCAGCACCGCGCGGAAAAGCCGATCCGCCCCTCTCCCCGCGGGCATTCGCCGAAGCAGTCGCCGTCAACCCACGCGCGATAGCGCAGGTCATTTTCCATTTCGGCGGCGTTTTTTCCCTCAAATATGCCGAAATTCATCTCCCGCAGGCCCGGAAAAAGAATCATGCGCGCGCCGGGGAATTTAATCGTCGCGGTTTGCACCGCGCGGATTGACGGAGAGGAGTATACCAGCGGAAAACCGGGGAGAATCCCGCTGCGTATCGCGTGGCGCTTGCCCTCTTCGCACAGAGGCTCGTCAGTAATGCCGATATACCGTTTTTCAAGGTTGCCCGCGGTTTCCGCGTGGCGCAGAAGAATTACTTCCATGAACGCTTCCAACTTCATATTTTTCGGGACAAAATAATGGGAGAGAACGCTTGCTCCCTCCCATTATATCATGAAAACGCCGCCCAATCAACCACTATATATGGGCCGCGAAAGCCGACACAAGCGCAACCGCCGCCAGAGTCATCAGCTCTGCCATTTGAAGATACCATCCGGCGAGGTCGCCGCTCATTCCGCCGAATCGCCGCAGAGCCTGGAACCGCACGATTCCTGCCGGAACCAGCGCCGCAAGCAGAGCCGAGATACCGGCGGTCACGCCTCCGCCGAGCGGCGCTGCGATGAAAAAAATCGCGACAGCGCACAGGCCGAACCACATCTCGAAAAGCGCGGCGACGCGGCGCTCCGTACCCGACTGCGCCGCGTCGCGCGTCGATTTTGCCATGCCCTCCGCCGCCGGAGGCAGCGCATAAACCAAAAAGCCGGACACAGCGCGCGACAGCACAAAGCCGACGCAAAAAAACAGTTCCGCCGCGAGAGTGCGCGGCAGTGACGACGCAAACCCGAGATACGCGGACATATAAATCACAACGCCGATAACGGCGAACGCGCCCGTGTGCGGATCCTTAAGTATTTCGCGGCGGCGTTCCGGCGCGGCGTGGGAGGCAAGCGCGTCGCAGGTGTCGCAAAATCCGTCTAAATGGATCCCTCCGGTGAGAAGCGCGGGAAGCAGCGCCGCAACGGTGCCGCGCAGAAGGTCAGAAAGCGCAAAAGCGTCCGCCAGGCGGAGCCAGGAGAGCTGCACGCCGCCGATCACAACCCCGACGAGCGGAAAAGCGCAGAGCAAATAGCGCATATTTTTCCCGCTCCACGCGGGCCGCCCCACGGGAATTTTGGAAAACGTCGTAAAAGCAAGGCGAATGCTGTCGATTAACATACGGATACAGCTCCTATCTAAGCCTTTGGGGCAGGCCGCAGACGACCTCCCAGACCTCGCCGCTCATTGCGGCGGCGCGCCGGTTCACGTCAGAGAGCAACGCGATATATTGCCGCGTAAGCTCGTCATATTCTCCTCCGTCGGCAAAAATATCGTTTGTGACCATGACGAGATTTGCGGATTTTTCCGACAATGCAAAAAGCCCGCCGATAACCGCGTCCGCCGCGCCTTGCGCGTCAGTATCCGCGCCCGAAAACATCTCATTTGCCGTGAGATTGCCGAAGCATTCAAGCAATACGGACGCGCCGCGCGGGATTTCGGCGCCTCCAACGTCCGTATACCGCTCGATTGTCATGAATCCGCGCTCGGCGCGCATTGCGCGGTGCCGCGCGATCCGTACCGGCGCATCCGCGTCAAACGGCTGCATTGTGGCGATATAGACGCGCGGAGGCGGAAATTTTGCACACAGCGATTCCGCAAAGGCGCTTTTTCCGCTTGCCGCCCCGCCGATTACAAGTGCCGTCACAGCTTTTCATAGGCGGACATACCAAGCTCGCCGAAGGAGGCAGATCCGTGATAGACGCACAGCGCCAAATCAAGCAGAGGCAGCGCCGAAACAGCGCCGGTCCCCTCGCCAAGGCGCATTCCCGCCGTGATAAGCGGGGCGAGATCAAGTGCCCGCAGGACTTTTTGTCCCGCCGGCTCGCCTGAGACATGGCTGGCCAGCATTGCCCCCGCGCAGCCCGGGCAAAGCCGCGCCGCAGTAAGCGCCGCCACGGAGCTGATAAAGCCGTCGATAACAACGGGCAGACCGCAGCGCGCCCCGCCGATAAAAATTCCCGCCATGCCCGCAATGTCAAAGCCGCCGACCTTGGAGAGCGTGCCGATAACGTCCTCCCCCTCCGGCGCGTGGAAAGCGAGCGCGTCACGGATTACGCGCTTTTTCCGCTCCAGCCCCTCGTCGCTCAGTCCCGCGCCGCGCCCGGTGACCGCCTCCGCGTCCAGGGAGAGCAGCGCGGCGCAGACGGCGGCGGCTGTCGTCGTGTTGCCGATGCCCATTTCACCCGTGCAGACGATGTCATACCCGCGCGCGCTCATATCCTCGGCAAGCTCAATGCCGCAGAGAACGGCGCGCTCCGCCTGCTCACGCGTCATTGCAGGCTCGTGCGCGAGGTTTTTTGTTCCGTCGGCTATGCGGCGGTCAATGAGTCCCTCAAAGCCCGGGCGCGTGTTCATGCCCATGTCCACGGCAAAAACGTCCGCGCCCGCGCCCTCCGCCATAAGGCAGACGGCGGAGCCGCGCCGGGTGAGACTTTCGGCGACGAGCATTGTTACGTTCGAATCCGTCTGTGTAACGCCCTCCGCCACGACGCCGTTGTCGGCGCAAAGCACAAGAACGGCGCGGCGGCGCAGCCGTACATTCGCATCTCCGGTGAGCGCCGCGATTTTGACGATATAATCCTCCAAAAGCCCCAGACTGCCAAGGGGCTTTGCGATCGCGTCCCACTTCGCCCGGGCGAGAGCGCCCGCCGCAGAGTCAATCGGCGGCAGATTTTTGTTCAAAGTCCGAAAATTCAATATCGTTATCCCTCGCGCTTCTGAATATATCCGCGTTCCCTCAGCCAAAGCGCGGATGAACGCGCGTCGAGCGACTCAATCACAAACGTACAGTCCGTGTCGCACACAGATGTGAGGCGCGCCATTGCGGCGTCCATATCAATCTGTCCGTTACCAAGGGGATTATGGTGATCATACTCTCTATAGTTGTTATGGAGATGCACGTGCCCAAGATATGGCGCCATAGTGTCGATCCAGCTCAAAACCGGAGTAGCTGAGACGATCGTGTTCGCGTGTCCGATGTCGAGACAAAGGCGAAGCCTCGGACTGTTTACCCGGCGGACGATTTCCGTCGTAAGACACGGCTCGCTTTCAAGGACGTTTTCAAGTGCGAGCGCAAGCTCTGCGGGAATATCTGCAAGCAGCTCCCGCCAAAACTCCGTGCTGCGCTCAACAAAATAATCCTTGAAGTACACAAGCGGCACGAAACCGGAATGTACGACCATTTTTTTCGCGCCGTAACCTGCCGCGAGCGCTGCGGCCTGCAAAAACCGTCCGCGCGCAACCTCAAGCGCGCGCGGGTCAATCGCGGCGGGGCAAAGCTCGTTAAACGGCGCGTGAAAGGTTCTGTTCGCAATGCCGGCGGCGTTTTTTTTCGCAACAGCGTCCCAGTATGGGAAGCCGTTAAATTCCGCGGGAAGCGCGGGGTTCGGCGCGTCCATGTTCATTGCCGTGCAAAACTCCGCAAGCTCGAGTCCTAGTCCGAACTCTATCGCGGTATCCCGCGCGTCCTCCGCTACGGTGGAAACGTAAAGTCTGTCACAGATGTTCATCCCGCCCGAAAAACCTCCCTCAATTTTGCGTTGCCCGGCGCGGTATCAATGCCGAGGCCGCTCAGATACGCGGCTTCCTCGGCCGCGCCGCGCCCCTGGAGCACGTTGAAAGCCCCCGCGTCACTGCCGCAGGCAATGAATGCCCCGCGCGATGCGGCGTATCGCAGCGCGTCCGCGTGCGCCGCGACGATTTTCGCCATCGTTTCCCGGGGAAAACGCCCGCCCGCGGCGTTGTTCACCGCAGTGACGCACGTTGGACACCATATTACACCGCAATCCACCATACAATCCACAGCGCGCGCGTCGGCATGGAATCCGTGCTCGACGCTGTCAACTCCCGCCTCGGCCGCCGCGATGATATTATCCGCGCCGTTGCAGTGCGCCATGACGGCAAAGCCCTCTCCGTGAGCGGCGCGCACAAGTTCGCTCAGCTCTGAAAAGGGCAGCGCCTCGCCGAGAACGCGCCCGTCGCCGGCGAAGTCGAGCATTCCCGTCGCGGCGATTTTTATGAAATCCGCGCCCTGCGCCCTCACTCTCGCGACGAGCGCGCGGTATTCCGTCAAATCCCGGTACGCAATACCGTACAGCTCGCCGTAATGCCCGCGGCGGTGCAAAATCGCGGACGGAGTGCGGTATTCGATGCCGTATTCCGGCGCGACGGACTTTGCAAGCAGACTTGCGCCAAGCCTGTCCCCTCCGTCGCGGTAATACACAACGCCGCAGTCGCGGTTGCGAGCCAGCGCGGCGCGCACCGCGGTCTCGCTTGCGCCGCGTTTATGGAGCGCCTGCGCCGCGCGGTAGTCGATCCCGTCGGCAATTATATGCCCATGGCACTCAAAAATCGCGGAAGCGCTCACCGTTCTCCCGCGGCGCGCTTTATTGCCTGAAAGGATTCAGCCGAAAGCACATGCTCCATACGGCAGGCGTCACGCACGGCGGTGTTTTTCGGCACGCCAAGGGAGCGCAGCCAGTCGGCAAGGAACGTGTGCCGCTCATACATTTGCTCGGCGATTGCGCGCCCCGTCTCGGTCAGCGTTATGTGAGAGTCCTCGTCGATGCTGATATAGCCGCCCAGACGGAGGTTTTTCATTGCGACGGAAACACTGGGCTTTGAAAACTCCAGCTCGGCCGCGATGTCCACCGCGTGAACCGACGCGCCGGACATTGACAGCACGAGGATCGTCTCGAGATAGTTTTCCGCTGATTCTGCAATTTTCATCAGAACGCGGGGTCGAAAAGGGCAATGCCGCCCTCGCGGCTCGTGTCGGACAGAGCGCCCATCTGGGGAATAATTTCGACAAAGTGCGCGGACGCCATGTGTGCGTCCAGGCTCGCCTGGTCGGTCCACTCCTCAATCATCGCAAAGTGGCGCGGATCGGCTTTGTCACGGACGAGGCGATATGAAACGCAGCCCTTATCAAGCGCGTTTGTTTTCTCAACGATTTGCTTTGCCAGCGCCAGATAAGCGTCCGCCGCGTCCGCCCGGACATAACTTTCGGCTATTACGTGAATATTTGCCATTGTAAAATCCCCCGACTTGTTGTTAAAATTATTGGTATCGCTCGGTTTTGCGCGGAAAACTGCGTATTTGTAAACCAGAAATTCTGTGATGAAATTCGCAAAAAGCGAGCCTGCGAGAACGGCATATTCGTTCGCGCCCGCATCTGTCAGCCGGTGTCCCCCCCAGACAGACAGCGGAGTGAAAAAAAGGTAGTAAATTCCGATTTTCAGCATTGCCGCCGGGACGTTTGCCGCCTGCTTGAACGTAAATTTGCGGTTCGCCGTGAAATTATACGCCACGGAAAGCGCAAGCGCCGCGAGATAGCACGGCCAATACGGCAGCGGAGTAAGCTCGCTCAGCGCAGTGAACGCCGCCGTCTGTATAAGTCCGGCGGAAATCGAGAGCAGCGTGAACTTGAGAAGCTGCAGCGCCGTGCGTCTCGCCGCGATCCTAGAATCCGTCAAACGATAAGACCTCGCTGAAAGCCTTGCGCGGGCGCGCGTCCGGCGTTTCCGCGGGGTATCCTATCGGCGTGAACGCGATTACCTCGGCGGAATCCGGGATGCTCAGCGCAGTTTTGACCTGTGGAGCAAAGAAATGACCGAGCCAGCATGTTCCAAGTCCAAGCTCATGTGCGGCGAGAAGCATCTGAGTCATTGCGATCGATGCGTCCATCGCCCCTGTTTCCTGTCCACAGTCCATCGTGCGCGTGCTTGTCGCCACCGCGACTATACACGCCGGAGCCTCCGCGACGCTCGGCTGATTGTCGCTTGCCGCGTGGAGCTGTTTAAGCTTTTCCGGGTCGCGCACAAGGATGAAACGCCAGTTTTGCCCGTTTGCCGCGGAGGGGGAGAGTCGCCCCGCCTCCATCACGGAGAGAAGCTTCTCCTCTTCGACCGGGCGAGAGTCGTATTTCCGAATGCTGCGCCGGGTTTCAATCGCTTCTTTGACTGTCAAATTAACTCCTCCAATACCGTTTATTTTATGTGAGGCATTCTATCACACTTTGAACTTCCGTGCAATAGAATAATTCAACGGGCGCGGCGCAGATCACGCCGCGCGCAGGAGAGCAAGCTGAAAGGGAGAATGCACATGGCGGACGCGAAATTCTTTTTTAGATCCGGGGACGGCGCACACGTAGAGGCAACCGTCACTCTTAGGCAGGAAAAACATTCGGCAATCAGCGGCACGGTCACGACTGACGGGGCAAAGGCCGCGGAGGACGCGCTGGTGCTGTTATACAGGGCCGATGACCTTGAGTTTTTGGACAGACAGTTTACTGACGAGGATGGGCGATTCATTTTCGGACCGCTGTGCGGCGACGAGCTGTATCTTGTGAAGATACACAAGCCGGATCTCAAGCCGCGGGAGCTGGAGACCAAGGGTTAATAAACGGGTAAGCGGTAAAAGGCGGGAATGTTTCACGTGAAACATTCCCGCGGCGCGCTTTCTTTTTTCGTTATTATCTTCCTGCCGGCCGCAATGTTTTGAAACGGTTTTGACAAAGAGGAGACAACGGGAGGCGCCGGACCGCCGCAGCGCCAGCTTTCCGAAAAGACGCTTCCCAAACACGGAAGGCGACAGGAAAACAATGATAAAAAACGGCGCACAACGCGTGCGGCAAAAAGCGCCCCCAAATTGTTTCACGAGAAACAATTTGGGGGCGCATTTTCACAAAAACTAAAAAAAATGTATTTTCTCCTTGCGTTCATCGCAAGATGTGCTATAATACAACGAAGCGGACCACAACCAAAGCAAAAGAGGTACACAATATGGCAAAAACAGTCGCCGTCACCAACCAAAAAGGCGGCGTCGGGAAAACGACCACCGCAATAAATCTTGCCGCGGCGCTTACCGCGGCGGGCAAACGTGTCCTGCTGTGCGATATGGATCCGCAGGGCAACGCCACGAGCGGCATGGGAGTGGAAAAGAACGCCCTTACAAAGAGCATATATTCCGTACTCATCTACGGCGAGCCGCCGATGGGAGTCATCGTTTCCACGCGGTTTGGGGACGTGCTTCCCGCAAATCAAGAGCTTTCCGGCGCGGGAATCGAGCTTGTCGGAATGCAAAACCGCGAATACGTGCTTAAAAATGCGCTTGTGCCGCTGCTGCCGATGTATGACTACATATTGGTGGACTGCCCGCCGTCGCTGGAAATGCTCACGCTGAACGCGCTTTGCGCGGCGGACTCCGTGCTGATTCCTGTGCAGTGCGAATATTTTGCGCTGGAGGGGTTATCGGATCTTATCACATCGATTCGCATGGTCAAGCGCGGAGGACTGAATCCCCCGCTCGACATCGAAGGAGTGCTGCTGACGATGTTCGACGCGCGGACAAACTTCTCCGCCCAGGTGGCGGATGACATCAAGCGATTTTTCGGAGCAAAGGTCTATGGCGTGTCGATTCCTCGCAACGTGCGCATCTCTGAGGCGCCCAGCCACGGAGAGCCCGTGCTGTCTTATGACAGCATTTCCCGCGGAGCGGTGGCGTATGCAGAGCTGTGCCGGGAATTCCTGCGGCGCAACGCCGAGCATTAATAACAGCCAAAGGAACGGAAAGCGCTCCGCGCCAGGAAGCTTTAAAGAAAGGAATACAGCTAATGCCGAAACCAAAGGGACTTGGCTCTGGTCTGGAGGCGCTTTTCGGAAGCGCCGCCTATACCGACGAGGCAGGCTCGTCCAACGATTTTGACTACATTTCATTAACAAAGATAGAGCCGCGGCGCGACCAGCCGCGCGTACTGTTTGAAAAAGAGCCGCTTGAGGAGCTTGCGGCGTCCATTCGCGAGCATGGAGTGCTCTCGCCGATAACCGTGCGCCCGATAGGCGGCGGGTATTATCAGATAATCGCGGGAGAGCGGCGCTGGCGTGCCGCGCGCATGGCGGGACTTCTCGAAGCGCCGGCCCGCGTGATTGACGTTGACGACCGCGCCGCAATGGAGCTGTCGCTCGTCGAAAACCTCCAGCGCGAGAACCTCAATCCGATCGAGGAGGCAGCCGGATACAAAGCGCTTGGCGAGGAATTCGGACTTACGCAGGAAGACATCGCAAAGCGCATGGGCAAATCCCGCCCTGTGATTGCAAACGCGATGCGCCTGCTCACGCTTCCGGAGGAGCTTATCCCGCTTGTGTCAAACGGAGATATTCCCGCGGGCTCGGCGCGGGCGCTGTTGGCGATACGCGACAGGGATACGCTTATCAGCGCTGCGCGGGAAGTCGTTGATAAAGGACTGACCGCGCGGGAGACGGAAAAGCTTGCGCGGAGGCTAGCGCAGAAGCCGCGCGAGGGCAAAAAGCCCGGCGTGTCCGTGAATTATATGGAAGAATTCGAGCGCGGGCTTGAAAAGGCGCTTGGGCGGCGCGTGAAAATTATTACCGGCAGGGCTAATAACGGCCGCTTCGAGCTGGAATACTATGGAGAAGATGATTTTGAGAGACTGTACGGCGCACTCAAAACCCTTGGGGAGGGCGCAAAATGAAGCACGCAGACCGTGCGCACAAGCTGCAGTCCCGAAAAAGCGTCATAGTCTCGAGCGTCGTACTCCTGCTTGTTATTATTTTTTTCATTCTGCTGTCCTTTTTTATCGAGCAGCGCAACGACAACACAATGGCGGAATTATATGAGGAGAGCGCCGCCGCGCAGACAAAAATCGAAAAGCTTCAGGAGGATAACATCCTGCTCGTTCAGAAGAACGAGACATTCGCGGCGGAGCTTGAGTCACTGAAAAGCGCGATGGCGGGGCTGGAGCAAGAGCATAACGAGCTGAAAATCCGCACAGATGCGGAAAAGAAAACGCTCAAAGAGCAATATGACGCCCTGCTTGAGCAATACACCCAGCTCAAAGTGCAATTGATGACGCCGCAGGCGGGCGCCGAGTCATAGGCGATAGGCGCGGGTTTATAGACATAAATGAGAAAGGAAATCAGGCATGTTAGATATAAAGCTTATTCGTGAGGATCCCGAGAGGATAAAGGCGCGGCTTTTGCGCAAGGCGGCGGAGGTTTCGGCGGAAATCGACCAAATCCTCGCGCTTGACGCCGCGCGCCGCGAGCTGATTGCGGTAAGCGAGACCGATAAAGCGGAGCAGAACCGCGTCTCAAAGAGGATTCCGGCAATGAAAAAGGCGGGAGAAGACACCGCGCCCGTCGTGGCGCGGATGAACGAGCTGAAAGAGGGAATACGGGAGCAGGAGCTGCGCCTGCGCGCCTGTGAGGAGGAGCTTAACCACCTTATGCTGTCCCTGCCGAATCTGCCGGACGAGGATCTTGTGCCCGGGGGTAAGGAGAACAACGAGCCGATACGCCTTTTCGGGCAGCCGCGCAGCTTTGATTTTCAGCCGCGCCACCATGTGGAAATTTGCACGGAGCTTGGCTTAATTGACTATGAGCGCGGCACAAAGCTTGCCGGCGCGGGCTTCTGGATTTACAAGGGAATGGGCGCGCGGCTGGAATGGGCGCTTCTGAATTATTTTATCGATACGCATCTGGCTGACGGGTATGAGCTGATGCTTGTGCCGCATATGCTTGAGTATGAGTGCGGCGTGACCGCGGGACAGTTTCCGAAATTTGCCGGCGAGGTGTATAAGATCGCCAATCCCACCGACGAGCGGATGCACTATATGCTGCCCACAGCGGAGGCGGCGCTGGTATCGCTTCACCGGGGTGAAATTCTGGCGGAGGACGAGCTGCCGCGCAAATACATTTCATACACGCCGTGTTTCCGGCGCGAGGCTGGATCATACCGCAGCGACGAGCGCGGGATGGTTCGCGGACATCAGTTCAACAAGGTCGAGATGGTGCAGTTCACACGGCCGGAGGATTCAGACGCGGCGTTTGAGGAGCTTGTAACGAAAGCGGAGACGCTTGTTCGCGGACTTGGGTTCCATTTCCGCACAGTCAAGCTAGCCGCGGGGGACTGTTCCTCCGCGATGGCGCGCACTTATGACATTGAGATTCTGATACCCTCCATGGACGGATATAAAGAGGTTTCCTCCGTGTCAAACGCGCGGGACTATCAGGCGCGGCGCGGCGCGATACGCTTTCGCCGGGCGGAGACGGGAAAGGTCGAGCTTGCGCATACGCTGAACGGATCGGGACTTGCCACAAGCCGCATTCTCCCCGCCTTGGTAGAGCAGAATCAAAACTCGGACGGCAGTGTGACCGTGCCGGAGGCGCTGCGCAAATACCTAGGCGGAATCGAAGTCATTAAAAAGCCATAATGGATGGGGAGCAACTGGACGAAAAGCTCGCCGAATACCGCGATATGCTCATCTCCGCAAACGCGGTGATGAACCTCACGGCGATAACCGCGCCGGGAGATATTGACGCGCTGCATTTTAGGGACTCTCTTGCGCTGCTGCCGATTTTGGACGAACTTGCGGCTTGCGGAGGGCAATCATCAATCATCGACATTGGCAGCGGAGCGGGATTCCCGGGGCTTCCGCTTGCGCTTGCCCGCCCGGCGCTTGCCGCAACGCTGCTCGACGCGCGGGAGAGGCGCGTGGAATTTTTGCAATCAGTCGTTTCCGCTCTTGGGATTAGTAACGTGACATGTATACACGCCCGCGCGGAGGAGTATGCCGCGGCGAAACGCGAGAGCTTTGATTTTGCGGCGGCGCGCGCCGTTGCCGATTTGCGGGAGCTGTGCGAGCTGTCGCTGCCGCTTGTGCGCCTCGGAGGATATTTCCTTGCGATGAAGGGGTCCGCCGCGCAGGAGGAGCTTGACGCCGCGCAAAACGCGATAGAGACGCTTGGCGGCAAAGCGCACGCGCTGTACCGTTATACGATACCCGGGACGGAGGTGACTCACTCTGTCGCGATAATCGAAAAGATACGTGAGACACCGGCGGAATATCCGCGAAGATATAAGAAAATTCAGACAAAACCGCTTTGAGGAGGCAAAAAAATGAGCAAAAACAAAGAAAAAACCCAAGTCACGCGCAAAACCACGCATACGATAATTCTCATTCTGGCAATCGCGTTTGTCGCATTTGAAACGTTCCTGCTGGTTTGGAGCGGATTCGACTGGTTTACCGTTCTGTTTCTGGTCGTTTGGGTCTGCGTTCTCGGTTGGGATATCTCCGTTCTTGCCGGAATGAAGAAAAACGGCGAGGAGCAAAGGTAAGCATGCGTCCGCTCCTCTCCGCGCTGTCAAGC
>JAITGW010000027.1 GCA_031280325.1 Oscillospiraceae bacterium | reverse complement strand
CCATAAACCGGTTGTCCGCCCGTGACGACGGTTAAATCAGCGCCGGACGCCGCCGCGCCGAGCAGCTCCGTGAGCGACGCGGTAAGAGTCTCTGTCGCGTCCTCCCCGAGGAATACCGTCAAAAACTCCGGCGTAGGCGAGGAGAGCGCAGAGGAGGCTCTTTCGGCGACGGCGGCAAAATCCTGCCCCGATGCGACAAGGCAGTCGTCAAGCAGCGCGAGATACTCCCCCGCGCGTATATCAAAACCGTCAAACGTCGAATCGCGGGCGGCATGAGTGATTTGCAGCGTGCGCACGCGGGCGAGAGAGGCGCTCATTGCGGAGAAATTTTCGCTCTCAGACGCGTCCGGGTCGAACGCGAGCATTGCGGAAACGCCTTGCGGAATGGATTTCGCCGGGATGACGACGACCTTTTTATTTGCGATTGGTACGCACTGCTCCGCCGCCATGATGATGTTCTTGTTGTTCGGGAAAACGAACACTATTTCAGCCGGGACAGCCTCGATTTTTGCGAGGATATCGTCCGTCGAGGGGTTCATCGTTTGTCCGCCGGTGATTATCTGATCCGCGCCAAGGTCGCGGAACACCGCGGCAAGCCCGTCGCCAGAGCAGACGGTTACCATCCCGTATTTCTTCTCCGGCTCTGCCGGAGAGGGGGCGGAGGAGTGCGGCGCGGCGCTTTTCTCCGCCTGCTGCTCACGCAGGTTTTCAAGCTGCGCCGATTGCAGTGAGCCGTATTTCAGCGCGTCTGTGAGGACGTCGCCGGGCCTGTCTGTGTGCACGTGTACTTTGATGATTTCCTCGTCGCCGACGGTTACGACGCTGTCGCCGGCGGAGTTCAGAAAAGCGATAAGCTTTTCCTGGCTCGCGCCGGGGTTCAGTTCAAGAACATACACTATTTCGTAACCAAACGTTAAATCCTCATGCGAGAAGACGCTGAAATCCGCCTTTTCGCGCGCGGTATCGCCTCCGGCGCCCGCTTCGATAACCTCTCCGCGCAGCGCGCGGAGCATTCCGTCCAGAATGTAGATATAACCCTTGCCGCCGGAGTCGATGACGCCGGCTTTTTTCAGCACGGGGTTGAGGTTTATCGTATCCGCAAGGGCAATTTTACCCTCGCTAATCGCGCATTCCATGATGTGCTCAATGTCGGCGGTCTCGCGAGCCGCGGCGCACGCGGCGGCGGCGGCAAGTCGGGATACCGTGAGAATTGTGCCCTCCGTGGGCTTTTGAACCGCGCGATACGCGGCCTCCACCCCGTCGGACAGGGCAAGAGCGAAAAGCTGTGCGTCGGCGCGTTCCGCGTCCTTAAAGCGGCGGGAGAGCCCGCGGAACAGAAGCGAGAGAATAACGCCGGAGTTGCCGCGCGCCCCGCGGAGCAGCGCGTCCGACGTGATTTCAGCGGCGCGGCCGAGGGATTTTGGCGACTGCTCCGAGACGGCCCGGGCGGCGGCGCCCATCGTAAGGCTCATATTTGTACCCGTATCGCCGTCCGGCACGGGGAATACATTAAGCTCGTTCACTTCGGTTTTGTGTTTGTCAATGGCGGCGGACGCGTTTTTGATCATTGCCGAAAACGCCGCGCCTGTAATATGCTCAGTCAACCGTTTTCTTCCTCCTGTTAACCGACGATCATGGAATCGACGTAGATATCGACGCTTTTGATCGTCGTTCCCACGGCGGACTCGACCTTATACCTCACCTCGGAGATAATGCTGCTGCAAACCTCCGGGATGTTAACGTCGCGATCCACCGCGATATGAAGCTCAATAGAAATTGTGCTGTCATCATTGTATGTCACGTGAACGCCTTTGCCCATGGATTCCCGCCGGAGCAGATGAACAAGACCGTCTGTGACGGAGCGGACGGTCATCCCCTTGACGCCGAAGCAATTTGTCGCGGCGTCGCCAACCAGAGTCGTAAATACGTCTCTGGAAATTGAAACACTGCCCATCTCGTTTTGAATAGTGACCATTTCTGTCTCCAGTTCTTTATTGGTGCCGGGGTGGTGCACATACACCCGGACGCCGCGCGAAACGCGCGCTGCCTGAGTAGTATAATATGTTTTGAAGGAAAGTACAAGACATTTTTTTCATAAATGATCAGTTTTGCTGCTATGACGGCGAAGAAAAGGGAGGAAATACATTCTTTATACAGAAGCTGTCAGCAATATTTTGATTATATGCCGCCGAGCCGTGAACATTGATACACAGCCGGCTTATTGTCCGTTGCTTGACGCAATAGCAGGCAGGATCGCTGAACCTGCGCGTTTGCGGCAAAAAAACGACCCGCGCGGACATATCCGACCCGCACGAGCCTGTTCTTTTTCACAAGCGCCTAAAGTCTGCCGCATACTGCATGGGAATCGCCGCAATTTGCCCGCGCGCCGCAGTGGCCGACGCGAATTTTCCGCCGCCAACGCCGCTTTCCGTCTCCCGATTTACGGCGTCAGACTACCGCGCGCCGGGCGCAGCATCACTGAATGCGCTGTCACGAGCGATTTCATACAGAGAAAGCGAGGCGACGGCAAGACCGCCGAAATTACTGCCAGTTTGAAATGGTATAAAGATAGGAGACACGAAAAACCGTGTCTCCTATCTTTCGTTGTATAATGAGCAAGAGGTGAGAAGAAATGCGAAAAGAATACACATTTCACAGTGCAG
>JAITGW010000009.1 GCA_031280325.1 Oscillospiraceae bacterium | reverse complement strand
CTGTGCGAACGGTGTATTGGTTTGAAATTCGGGAGCGGAATAACCTGGTTGAGATGTCAGTCTGCGCCGACGGATTTTTGTACAACATGGCTCGCGCGATGGTCGGAACGTTGATATACGTTTCAGAGGGAAAGCTTGCTCCCGGGGACATTGCAAGCCTTTTGGCGTCGCGCGACAGACGGAACTCGGGTCCGACAGTCCCGCCGGAAGGCTTGTATATGACGCGGCTTTGGTATTCGGGAGCCGTCGGCGAAATGATGAACGGTTAAACGGTGAGTGCAATGAAGCTTACAGATTCAATAAAGCTCCTGCGCGAGAGCGCCGCGCTGGGGCGGGTATATTCCCCGTCGCGGCGGATTCGGCGCGTCAACGCCGGGGGCGAGCGTATACTCTCTCTCGTTTTTCACGGAGGGCCGACAAGCTGGACGCGCGCTGACGGCGGCGGGATCACGGATTATATACTTGACACGCTCCGGGAATTCGGCGCGCGCGCCACATTCTCCATAGTTGGCTCTACTGCGGAAAATTACCCCGACCGCGCGGGCAACGCCGGCTCGCCCTATGCCCACGGGCGCGGGTATGAGCATATCCCGGCGTTCGGCTTTGACGACATGGGCGGGGCGCAGGCGTGTCCGCAGCTTTTGCGCCGCATAAATCGCGAGGGGCACGAGCTTAGCGGAGCGGGGTACCGCGCGATGCCGTATTCCCCGCCGAAAAAATTACGCCGCCGCGAAATGATTGAGACGATTGACCGCGCGGCACAGGACATGAAGCGTCTGTTTGCCTGCGTGTATGAGCAGACGCGATATGACATCGTCATGTGTAGACAGCCTTACGGCGGCAATGTTTTCGCCGACTTGAACAGCATATACGACCTGTGCGAAGAGCTGGGCTGCCATTATCTCGCGCCGGAGCATGATTTCAGCGGGCGGGATTGCGGCAGATCCGCGCTTGACCTTGCGGAGCTGTGCCTTGCCCGGAACCCCGGCGCGCTTTCGGGAACAATAATCGCGCTGCGCGACGGGATTGATGACTTCAGCCGCGACAAAACGACGCCGATACTGCGTCCGCTGCTTGAGTCTCTGGAGCGCGGCGGTTATCGCGTCCTCCCCGCGCGGGAGCTTATCGCGCGCGCGCCTTTTGAGGACGCGGGAGCCGAGTGCGAGTGCTTTGAAGCTGCGCGCAGACTTGACAACGCGGGTTTTGTCACGGCGTTTCGCGACGGGCGCCTCCGGGCGGAGCGCCCGCTGACCTTCGCGCAGGCTCAGCTTTTGATTGCCAAGCCGGAGCCGCATCGGCGCGGTGTGACGGTTGATCCGGGAAATCCACTGCGGCCAAAGGAAATTTCCGCTTTGGCAGAGGAACGCTTCCGGCACGTACTCGGCTCACCGAAAAGCGCGCAGCGCGGCGACGTTATGGTGTGGCTCGCGGAGCTTGCGGACGTTAACGGACTGTTAAAGGATAAATAAAGGAGCCAACAGGCTCCTTTATCGTTTTTGAGCGCAGTTTGAGCGCGCCCGTCTATGACATAAGTCCGGCGACAAGCTCTGTCAAGGCGGCGGGATCATCCGGCGAAAGCCCCGCGCCGAGCAGCGCAAGATTGTAGAGTATTTTCGCGTATCGCGCCGCCTTGTCCCGATCCTGCGCGTGCGCGGCTCGCAGCGCGGTGAACGCGGGATGAGCCTCCGAAAGCTCCAGCACGCGTTCCGCCTTGACGCGCGGCGCGGCGTCGCCGCCCATCGCCGCAAAATATTTCTCCATCTCAAGCGTAACCGCGCCCTGCGCAGTAAGGGCTGCCGGCGCAGAAAGCGCGTTGCGCGAAAAGCGCGCCGCGGCGATTTTTCCGTCGAGAGATTCCTTTACGAAATCCAAAACCTCCCGATAAACCTCCTCCGACTGCTCAATTGCCTTTTTTTCCTCCGCAGTAGTCAGCCCCAAATCCTCCGCACGGACAGAGCGCAGCTCAATCTCCCCCTGTTTCCCGATGAGATTCGCGACGAATTCGTCCACATCGTCGGTGAGATACAGGACATCGTATCCGCGCGCCGTCACCGCGGCGCACTGCGGCAGCTTAGCGAGCGCCGCCGCGGACTCTCCGCAGGCATAGTAGATATACGGCTGCCCCTGGGGCATTTTCTTTGCGTACTCCTCAAGAGTGATGAGCTTTTCTTCCCCTGCGGAATAAAACATCAGCAAATCGCGGAGCTTGTCGCGGTTTTCGCCGTATCCGCCGAGCATTCCGTGCTTTAGCTGGAGCGCGAACGCCCGGTAAAACGCGGCATATTTCTCCGGCTCCGCTTCCTGTAGGCGCAAAAGCTCCGCTTTGGTCTTTTTTTCGAGATTTGCCGCGATAACGCGCAGAGCGCGATCCTGCTGGAGCGTCTCGCGCGAGATATTAAGCGACAAATCCTGGGAATCCACAACGCCGCGCACAAACCGGAAATAGTCCGGCAGCAGCGCCGCGCATTTTTCCATGATCATAACGCCCGAGGCATAGAGCTTCAGCCCCGGCTCATACTCGCGCGAATAATAGTCATATGGAGCCTTTGATGGAATGAACAGCAGCGCGCGATAGCTCGCCGCACCCTCGGCGTCAACGCGGATCGCCGCCGCGGGGTCATCGTCCTCTCCGAACTCGGTTTTGAAAAATTCATTCATCCGCTCTTCCGTAAGCTCGCTCTTCGGGCGCTGCCACAGGGGCACGCGGGAATTTATTGTCTCGCGCTCTGTATAGTCCTCCCACGAGATCGCGGGCTTGCCGGATTCATCCGGCGCTCCCTCGATTTTGCGCGAGCGCGTCACGTCCATGACGATTGGCCAGCGGATATAGTCGGAGTATTTCTTCACAAGCGAGTGAAGCGTGTATTCCTCAAGATATTCGCTGAAATTATCGTCGTCTGTGTCGGGTTTTAGCTCAAGGATAATTTCCGTGCCGGCGCGCTCCGCGCCGCACTCCGTGATGGTATATCCGTCGCTGCCCTCCGACACCCAGACGTTCGCGCGCGGCTCGCCATACGCGCGGGAAGTCACGGTGACGCGCGAGCTGACCATAAACGCGGAGTAGAAACCGACGCCGAACTGCCCGATGATGTCAATATCGTCGGGCGCGTCCGTATGCTCCTGTTTGAATTTGAGCGAGCCGCTCTTCGCGATGACGCCGAGATTGTTTTCCATCTCCTGCGCCGTCATACCGATTCCGTTGTCGCGCAGCGTCAGCGTGCGCTTTTCCTTGTCGGCGGAGATTTCAATGCAAAAATCGTCGCGCGACAGCCCGACGCCCTCGTCCGTCAGCGCTATGTAGCAGAGCTTGTCAATCGCGTCGGACGCGTTTGAGATAAGCTCGCGAAGGAAAATTTCCCGGTGGGTGTAGATTGAGTTTATCATTAGGTCGAGCAGACGCTTGGATTCGGATTTGAACTGTTTCTTCGGCATGTGTAGAGTCCTCCTTTGATTTGTATAAATATCGCGCGGCGGGCGGCGGCAGTACCGTTCGTACAGCGGCGCTAGCCTTTCATTTGCTTGCGGCGCGACAGATTGATCGTCCCCTCGCGCATGCTGTTCACGTTGGAGAGGGATTTTGCAAGGCCATACGCCACGCAAAGCTCAGCGTCGTCCGCGATGCGGGTCGGAATGTTCGTGCGGGATTCGATTAGCTTGTCAAAGCCCCAAAGGAGGCTTCCGCCCCCGGTGAGGACGATTCCGTTCTGCGAAATGTCCGCCACAAGCTCCGGCGGAGTGTATTCCAGAACGCGATGGATCGACTCTACAATCCGTTCCGAAACTTCCTCAAACGCTTCAAGTATTTCCGTCGTGTTGATCGAAACGACGTGCGGCAAGCCTGTCATGAGGTTGCGCCCCTTGACGTCAACCGTAGTCGTTTCGGATTTTGGGAACACGCAGCCGATGCTTTTTTTCAGTTCTTCGGCGGTGTTGTCGCCGATGAGAACGTTGTGGCGGCGGCGAATGTATTTTATGAGTTCCTCGTCAAACGTTTCGCCCGCGCTTTTAATCGACTCTGACTCCACAACGCCGCCGAGGGAGAGCACGGCGACATCAGTCGTTCCGCCTCCGCAATCTACAATCATCTGACCGTCGGCCTTCGAGATGTCGATTCCCGCGCCGAGGGCGGCGGCAAGCGGAGCCTCCATGAGGTATACACGGCGCGCACCGGCGGCAAGTCCCGCGTCGATAACGGCGCGTTCCTCAACCTCCGTGATGCCGCTCGGCACGGATATTATGACGCGCGGCTTAAATAAGCCGAACGAGACAGCCTTGCGCACAAGCTCGCGCAGCATTCGCTCCGTCATGTCATAGTCTGATATAGCTCCGCCGCGCAGCGGGCGGATCGCGACGATGTTCCCCGGCGTGCGCCCAAGCATCCGCTGTGCCGCAAGACCCACGTTGAGCAATCTGCCGGAGCTTTTGTCCATTGCCACAACGCTTGGCTCCCGCAGGATAACACCTTTTCCGCGCGTCGAAACAAGAACGGTCGTTGTGCCGAGGTCAATTCCGATGTCTCTGCCTAAAAGCATAAGCAACTCCTTTTGTGTGTAATTCGCTTGGTCGGGCAAAGTCCCTCCCCGGCGCTCATTGCGTCTGCCGGCACGGGTGATTGACCGCCTGACCGGTCAACATTCTCACTTTTCTATTCTTGACCGATTCGCGTTGACGCAAACGTGGCGCAGATGACGCTTTCCGCGCCCGCAAGCAAAATTGCCCGCGCCGCCTCGCCAAGCGTTGCGCCGGTGGTGATAACATCATCCACAAGCAGCGCGCGCACGCCCCGAACGTTCGCGGTGACGCAAAACGCGTCCCGAACGTTGCTTTGCCGCGCGGAGGCTGAGTCCAGCGTCGTATTCGCGGCAGTATCCCTCGCGCGGGCAAGCGTTTGGACAGCGGAAATTCCAAGCGCTTTGGCGCAGGAGCGCGCAATCAGCTCCGCCTGGTTATACCCGCGCTCTCGCCGCCGCTTCCGCCCGAGCGGAATCCATGTTATCAGATCAGCGGTGATTCCGCGCCGAAAAAGCTCGTGTGCGATGGCGGCGCCGAACGGCGCGCCGTTTTCGCGTCCGCCGGAAAATTTGAACCGCAGGATCGCTTCGCGCACTTTGCCGCGATATTCCAGAGGCGACACGCAAAGGTCAAAATAGTCCCCGTGCCGGATTCCCGCCTCGCCCTCAAGCCGCGGAAGCGCTTCCGCGCATTTTTCGCAATACGGCGCGCGGGGATCTCGCAGCAGCTTTTGACAAAAAGGACACTTGGGCGGAAAGAGCAGATCCAGCAGAGTCAGCGCCGCGCTCATTTGCTATCCTCCGCAAGGCGCAGGCGCAGCGCGGAATATCTCCGCGTTCTGCGGTCGTTTTGCACCATTGCGTTGAACACATCGGGGTCGCCGACGATAACAAGCAGCTCGCGCGCGCGGGTAATCGCCGTGTACAGCACGCTTCGCACGGCAAGGCGTGAGATCCCCGGCGGAATTGCCAGAACAACAGCCGCAAACTCGCTCCCCTGGGACTTGTGCACGGTCATGGCGTAAGCCGGCTCAAGGTCGGTGAGCTGATCGAAGCCATATGCGACGGTGCGATCCTCAAAGGCGACGGTCACGGTGTTTTCGCCGAGGTCAATCGACGCGATTACGCCCAAATCTCCGTTGAACACACCCGCGCCGCTTGAGCCGTCCGTTCCGAACCACGGAATGTCATAATTATTGCGCGTTTGCATGACGCGGTCTCCCTCTCGGAAGGTGAAGCCGCCAAAGTCCCGTTCGCGCTTCCGCGGAGCCTTTGGATTAAGCGCGGCCTGGAGCCGCGCGTTTTGACCCGCCGTACCGGCGTCGCCCCGCCGCGACGGGGTTAACACCTGTATCCGCTCCGGCGCGATTTTCATATTTTCCGGCAGGCGCCGCGCGACAAGCTCGGCAACTGTTTCTGCAATAGCGGCGGAAGTGGTGCGTTTCATGAAGAAGATATCGCGCCCGAGATTTTTCATGTCAGGGATTTCTCCGGCGTTTATCGAGTGCGCGGCGCGGACGATTCCGCTCTCCCGCGCCTGTCGGAAAATTTCGTCGAGAACCGTCGTTGGAATCGCGCCGGAGCGGATAATATCCGAGAATACGTTGCCCGGACCGACGCTTGGAAGCTGGTTCGCGTCTCCGACGAGTATCAGGCGGCAAGCCTCCGGCAGCGCGCCGATAAGTCCGCGCGCGAGAATAATGTCAAGCATAGAGGCTTCATCCACAATCACAGCGTCAACGGAAAGCGGATTCGTCTCGTTCCGCTCATAGCTAAGCTCGCCGTTTTCGCCCGGGGTCGCGCCGAGCGCGCGGTGAATCGTCATTGCGTCCCGCCGCCCGGTAAGCTCGCCCATGCGCTTTGCGGCGCGCCCCGTCGGCGCGCACAAAAGAGTCTTGTACCCCAACTTGTCGTACAGCGCGAGTATAGCGCGAACAGTCGTTGTTTTACCCGTTCCGGGTCCTCCGGTCAGCGCCATTACGCGGCTTTCGGCGGCGGCGTAAACCGCGCTGCGCTGCTTGCCCGCGTATTCCACACCCTCCGCCGATTCGATCGACGCGAGTATCTCGTCGATCTGCGCGCGCTCCAGCACGCGGCAGTCGCGGCGCATTTCCCGCAGGCGCGCCGCGACAAACGTCTCCGCCTCGAAATACTCCGGCAGATACACAGCGTCGATCCCCGCGACGAGATCGCGCGATATAACGTCAGTGTCTGCGAGAATATCAAGCGCGTCAGAAATCACGTCCGGGTCGGCGGACTCATCCTCCGTGGATACAAACGCCGCTGTCGCCGGGATGAGCTTGTCCGCCGGCAAGAAAACATGTCCGTTACCAAGGTTATGGCGTATTTCAAACACAACGGCCGCCTCAAGCCGCTCCGGCGCGTCAAACGAAAAGCCAAGCGCGCGGGCAAGCGCGTCCGCCTGTGAAAACGCCGCGCCGTATTTCGGCATGGCGGCAATGTACGGATTTTCCCGCACTGTGTCGATCGCCGCGCTGCCGAAATCCGCGTAAATGCGCGACGCCGCGACGGGCGACACGCCGAACTCCGCAAGGTATTCGGTCAATCGGCGCAGGTGTGCTGTTTTACGGAACTCAATGCCGATTTCCCGCGCGTGTTTCGGCGATATTCCGCGTATCTCCGAAAGCCGCTCAGGATTTTCTTCGATGACGCGCAGCGCCTCCTCGCCGAAGCGGACGAAAATTTCCCGCGCGAGCGCCGGACCGATGCCGCGTATAGCTCCGGAGGAGAGATAGCGGAAAATTCCCGTCTCGCCCGACGGGGCGCGGCGGCGGCACGTCTCCGCCGAGAATTGCTGACCGTATGTAGGGTGGGAAATCCACGAGCCGGACAGCTCCAGGCTTTCGCCGGGCGAAAGCTCCGGCAGCGTGCCTACGACAGTGATTTGATTTTTTGTCCCGCCGTCCTCCTGCTCAAAACGGAGGACGCAATAGCCGTTTTCGCTGTTTCTGTAAACGACGGCGGTCACGCAGCCGCTTATACTCTCCCGCTCTGCCTCCAAGCTCAATCCTCCAGGTGCCTTGAAATATCCTCCGGCGCGCACAGGCGCACTGTTTTGTGGTCGTGCGTCAAAAGCCGGGCAAGCCGCCGCCCATCGTCAGATAAGCCGCAATCCGCAATGATGACGCGAGAGCCGCTCCCCGTCTCCTCGCCGAGCCAGACAAGACTCGTGACAAGCTGCTCCAGCCCTTCGCCGCTGCCGCTCGCCCGCACGAGCGCGTAAGCCGCGGCGTCAGACAGCTTTGGCACGGGGATATTGCGCACGCGTCCCGCAATGCGCCAGAGCGCAGCCATCGACAGCAGCAGCGCGGCGGCAAGGATAACTTCAGAAATAACCTTCATATTAACCACCTTTCACAAAGAGAAACCATTTCCCCTGACACAGGCAGTATATGCCGGGCGCTTAACAAGTGTTATAGTCCGGGCCTTGTTACACGTGCAGACCGTCCAAATACCGGCGCGCCATGTCAAGCGCGTGGGAGGCTGCCGTGACGCGGATACGAGTCCTGTCATAGAAGAGCGGAGGACTGCGGCGGAACACTCCGTCGGACGACGCCAGGGCTATATGAACTGTCCCCTCCGGATTTCCGAATTCGTCCGCGCCCGGACCGGCAACACCGGTGATTCCAAGCGCGATATCCGCGCCGAGCGATTCCCGCACGTGCATGGCAAGCGCCTCCGCGACCTCAGGCGAGACAACTCCGTGTTTTTCAATCGTCCCGCGCGGCACGCCGACAAGCGTCGTCTTTGCGCCGTCTGTATACGCGATAACGCCGCCGAGAAAAACCTTGGACGCGCCGGGAATGTCGGTAATGCGCTTTGACAGGAGGCCTCCGGTGCAGGATTCGGCAACGGCAAGCGTCATACCGCGCGCCCGCAGAAGGGAGACGACGGTGTTCTCAAGCGTACCGGTGTCGATTCCGTAAATGATGTCGCCCAGCTCCGCGCGAACGCGCGCGATTATCGGGTCCATCATCGCCTCCGCCTCATCGCGCGCGGCTGCTTTTGCCGTGACGCGCAGCATGACCTCGCTGTCCTTTGCATATGGCGCAAGCGTCGGATTTTCGGAGGAGCGCATGATTTCCTCAAGCCGCGCCTCCACAGAGGATTCGCCCATACCGAAAATGTGGATGTTGTGGGAAAAAATCGCGGAGTCAGACAGTTTTTCGAGATACGGAATCGCAGAGGCTTCAAGCATGGCGCGGCACTCTCTCGGCGGTCCGGGCAGCATAAGCGCGTGGATACCGTCCGCCTCAATGGCGCAGCCGGGCGCCGTGCCGCAGCCGTTGTCAAACACGACGCACCCCTCAGGCAGATACGCCTGCTGGAGGTTGTTCGGCGTCATCTCCGCATGTCCGAGTCTATCCTTGAAAAACGCGCGGATCTTCTCCGCCTCGTTTTCGTGGAACACAAGCTTGCGGCCAAACGCGGCGGCAACCGACTTCTTTGTCAAATCGTCATACGTCGGACCAAGCCCGCCCGTTGTAATGATAATATCTGCCCGCGTGCGCGCGAGATTCACCGCCTCGGTCACGCGCTGCGCGTTGTCGCCCACCACGGAATGATAGAAAACGTTAATCCCGATACGCGAGAGAGCGACGGAAATGTCCCGCGCATCGGTGTTTATGATGTTTCCGAGAAGCAGCTCCGTTCCGACGGAGATTATTTCAGCGGTATGGGTCATTTGTCAATCCTCCGGATTCAGTTTCAGTTTCTCGGCGCCGGCGAGCGCTTCCGCAATAAGCCCTTCGCGGTCGAGAGAGCGCTCGGCGTCTAAAATCCGCGGCAGACGCGGCTTTGTTGAGGGGCGCCGCGGTGTGAACACCGTACAGCAATCCTCATACGGAAGGGTGCTGGTGTCATACGTGCCGATTTTCACCGAGAGATCGATAATCTCCTGCTTGTCAAAGCAGACGAGCGGACGGATTACGGGAATGCCAAGCCCCGCTTCCGTCACGCCGAGAGATTCCAGCGTCTGACTCGCGACCTGACCAAGATTTTCCCCCGTGACAAGCGCGAGCGCACCGTTTGCTTCCGCGATTTTCTCTGCGATCGTCATCATGAAGCGGCGCGTGATGATTGTGCCGAATTCCTCCGGACAGTTTTTTGCGATTTCCTCTTGAATCCTTGTGAACGGCACGATTTCGACCGTCATACTCCCGCAGTAAGCCGTGAGGATTTTCGTGAGTGAGAGGACCTTTTCGCGTGCCGCCATCGATGTGTAGGGATATGAAAAAAAGTGAACCGGAATGATCTTAAGTCCGCGCCTTGCCGCCATGTATATCGCGACAGGGCTGTCAATCCCGCCGGAGAGCAGCGCAACGGCGCGCCCGGAGGACCCCGGCGGGAGACCCCTTGCGCCGCGGTCGGGATTCCCGTGCACAAACGCATACTCCTCGCGAAGCTCAACAAATACTGTCAGCTCCGGCGTGTGAACGTCTACGGCACAGCTCGGAAATTCATCGGCAAGCAGTCCGCCGACCTCCTGCGAAAGCTGAATCGACGTCAGAGGGAAGCGTTTGTCGGCGCGCTTAGACTCGACCTTGAAGCTTCTCGCGGCGGAAAGCTCGTGCGAGAGATAACTCTTCGCGGTTTCAAAGATACTCTCCACACTTTTCTCACAGCGGGCGCAGCGCGACAGGCTCGCAACGCCGAAAACCTTTTTCATCTCGCCATACGCGCCGTCGATGTCAGCCTCACCGTGCGGCTCGACATAGAGCACGGATTGCGATGTGCGCGCGGCAAACGCCCCAAAGCGCGCGAGGCGCGCGCGCACCGC